>NZ_JAIQZM010000001.1:65271-184440 GCF_023333595.1 Argonema galeatum A003/A1 | reverse complement strand
AAAATTCAAACCCGACGACCACGAAGCCTGGAATAACCGGGGTAATGCGCTAGGTAACTTAGGAAGATTAGAAGAAGCGATCGCCAGCTATGACCAAGCCATAAAATTCAAACCCGACAAGCACGAAGCCTGGAATAACCGGGGTTTTGCGCTACGTAACTTAGGAAGATTTGAAGAAGCGATCGCCAGCTATGACCAAGCCATAAAATTCAAACCCGACGACCACGAAGCCTGGAATAACCGGGGTTTTGCACTTTTGAAATTGGGTAAATTTGAAGAGGCTAGCACCTGCTTCGATCGAGCAATTGAATTGGGTTCTAACTATTGCGGTGTCTTCTTCAACCGCGCCATTGCCATCTTAGGTTTCGATCGTTGGGACGAAGGAATGACAGCACTAGAAAATGCGATTAAACAGATTCAAGACAAAGAAGAAATTAGTGCAGATGATACTGAGTTAATTATTAGTATTTTATTCAAAAATACCCAAGATTCGGTAGTTTGGAAAAGCCGACTGACCCTTCTTATCCAAGTTTTTGACAAATATGAAATTCTCTCGCTATTAGGACAGGGACTCGTCAAAAGCATCCCCACAATAATGCCAGAAACGGTAAGCGACAAAACAGCAGAAATATGGCTAGAACTCTGGCGGGAATTAACCAGCGAATATAAAGAATTTCAAATACCCCTCCGCCTTCTCAATACTGCGGTTGAATATAAGGTGAAGAAAGGCGATCGGCGTGTCTTTCTGGAATTAGCGATCGAAGAACGACAATTGTTAGAACAAGTGCTAAAAATAGAGTAGTCACTCAAGTTGCTAGTTATATAACTGAAGCTGAGATTAGGTACGTTGTTGCGCTTTAGCGCTCTTATAGCAACCGCCAAGGCGATTAGGGCAGTAGGGGCGAAGCATTCGGGTAGTAAATCTTCGGTTTTAACCAATAAATTATATGCCCGAATGCTTCGCCCCTACCCCAGATTTATGGCTTAACCGCCTTGGCGGTTGCTATACAACTGGGATAAGAGCGCTAAAGCGCAACAACATACCCAGAAAGCAAGTAACTAGCAACTTGAGTTAGTAGTAAAATCCAACAAGGAATTGAAAATTATCAGCATTATTAACGAACGCCGTGAGTATCATGAGCGTAAATTAAATGAGAAACTAGAGGCGGCTTGTCGCCAATGTGAAAAGCACGAACACGCGCTTCCTCTCCCAGATCCGCGACAGTCATGCGTTCGTGCTGACGCAGATGTTCCGCCCAAGATTCCACAACATAAGTTTCCAGGTAGCGATTCGGTAAGGCGGTGTCCTTCCACAAACTCCAGCGAATTGCACCGTCGCGCCGACGCACCCGGCTTAAAGCGTGCATTGCTTCTGCAAAGTCGTGCGATCGGGCCGGGTCGATGCGATATTCTATGGTAATTAGCACCGGGCCTTCCTCTAGATTTAATTCGATCGCCACTACGGGTTCGGGCCAGTGCAGCGACGGCGTTAAATCCAACTTCTCACCCGCAATTAACCGATAGGGTAGCGCCGCTATTAGCCCCACAACCAGCCCAATTGCCGCACCAGAAAGGGCAGCAGAGTTTCCGAAATGCTCAGCCGTTAAGCCCCAGATGGCACTGCCGATCGCTAAACCGCCCTGAAATACCAACTGGTGACATGACCCCGGCCTAAAGGCACGGGGCTTCCAAGAATCACTTCAAAGATTTCCTAGTTATTCCCTTTCGACTGCGCTCAAGGCGAGCCTTGCGGGCTTTCGACTTTGACCTGGATTGAGACATCTCAGCCCCTGGCAAACCGTCTGCGTAGGCGTTTTGGATTCCCGACTGCCCATCGGTACTAATTAATTCTAACCAACGCGGCAAATATTCATCCACTTTTTGAGCGCCTGCTCTTAAGTGTTTTTAGGATAGATGCGATAGCGGTAATTCATGGTTAGCATTCCAGCATTTTAGCATATTTAGTGACAGATGCAATGTTACTAAATATAAAGCCGCGCTAGAAGCACGGGGTTTTAAACCCAATTTTTCGATAAAAAAATTACTATATTCCAATATGCCTCGCTCTGTCAGGGTTCGCGTAGAATGTATTCAAACAGTTAAAGTGGCGTTAAGGCGTAACGGCTACGCACGTCAGATAGATTTAGCTGAAGACTTAAAATTTTCTCTGAATACCGTCAATACTTTTCTCAATGGTAAAGCAATTGACTATCTAAACTTTATCGAAATTTGTAATAAATTGTCTATCGATTGGCAGGATATTGCCGATCTAGAAGATGGAAACTTACCACAAAATATACCAGAAAGCAATACCACAGAGCAAACTTTATCTGTGACGGTGGAAGTTAATCACGATTTAAAGGTAAATTTAGCAGATTCGCAGACGAATCAAAAAAAGGAAAAACGAGTTATTTTACAACAGGCAATTCCTACTGTTCCCGTGTGGAAAGGGCGAGATGAATTGCTGCATCAATTGAAGGAAAGATTATTGCCGCGAGAACCTTTAGAAACCCGGTTTCTTGGAGAAACCGGGTTTCTGAACCCACTGAAAGTATTAGCAATTATCGGACAAGGTGGGATTGGAAAAACGAGTTTAACTGTTAAGCTTTTAGAAGCTTTGGGTGTTAGTTTGGGGAGATCCACCCTAACTCCTCTTGAAAAGGGGGGAACAGAGGAAAATTGTCCTTATGAGTGGGTGATGTATTTCAAAGCGCAGGAAAAAATGAGTTTTGATGAGGTGGCAGAGTTTCTGTTAGATGGGTTGGGAATTGCAACGCCGGAACCTTTAAAAAGTGCGGATGAAAAAATCGGTAAAATTATCGCAGGTTTGGCAGAAAATTGCTGTCTTTTGGTGTTGGATAACTTGGAAAGTGTTTTGCATCCAGCTAATCATCCCCAAGCGGGAAAAGCTGTTTCTTTGGATTGGGGTAAATTGCTGAATGCGTTAGTTTATCAGCAGCATATTTCCCAAACTATTTTAACCAGTCGGGAAGTACCAGCAGATTTGGCAGATACGCGGTATGAAGGGGCGGAACCGGATACGGAATTGGTGTATATTGAAATGCTGACGGGTGTATCGGATCGGGCGGGTGTGGAGATTTTGCAACAGCGCCAATTAAAGGATAAACCGGAAGATTTGCAGTGGGTTTCCGGGCGCGTGGAGGGTCATGTATTTTTGTTAACTCAACTGGCGGCGATTGGGAAAGGTAAACCTGGGTATCTGCGGAAGCATCCCGAATTGGTGACGAAAAAGGCGGAACCGATATTGCAAGAACAATTGGCGCGACAAAGTGAAGCGGCGCGAGATTTACTAAAGCGGATGTGTGTTTTGCGCGTACCGATAGATGTAAGAGGTTTAACTTTTTTGCGGTTGTATACAGATGATATAGAGAAAGATGATCGATTTTTGAATGCAGCAGAATTAGGAGAAGTTGCTGAATTTACAGATGAAGATATTAGGGAAACAGAAGTAACTTTAGAACGATTAGTTAATAGCAGTTTGGTGCAGTGTCGCTATAATGAACATAAATGTGAGCTATTTTACGATCTTCATGCTGTGATTGCCAAGTTCTTGAAAAATGAATCTAAAGACCAGATGCCTAATCTAGTCAAGGCAGCTTATGCGTTTTATCGCTCTGGCAGAAATGTTGAAAACCCTAAAAATTCAGAGGATTTGCGTCCAGTTATAGAAACTCAATATTTTGCCTTTCAGTTAGGCAATTACAGTGAAGCATCTAGCTTGTTGATAGGTACGCTAGAAAAATATTTGAGACGCTGGGGTCACTGGAGCCTGTTAAGAGAGTTATATGAGCAAATCTTACCTCATATTGATGATGATGAGCGCCCAATATTTATAAGACAAATTGGCAGAACTTATAGGGATTTCGGCAATTGGGATATAGCAGAGAGATATTTCCAACAGGCTTTATCTATTGCACAAAATCAAAACATTAAGAGCGAAATTGCTAACGCGCTGCAATATTTGGGAGATATTGAGCAAAGTCGCGGTAATTGGGATGAAGCGGAACGTCTGTATCGGCAATCTTTGCAATTGAGAACAGAATTAGGCGATCGGGCTGGTATGGCTTCTAGTTGGGGTAGTTTGGGAGATATTGAGCGAAATCGCGGCAATTGGGAACAGGCGGAACGTCTGTATCGGCAATCTTTGCAATTGATGACAGAATTAGGCGATCGGGCTGGTATGGCTTCTAGTTGGGGTCTTTTGGGAGATATTGAACGGATGCGGGGCAATTTGGATGCTGCTGAACAATTGAAACGGCAATCTTTTCAGTTAAGGCAAGAATTAGGCGATCGTGAAGGAATGGCAGGTTCTTTAGGTTCTTGGGGAGATATTGAACGCGATCGGGGTAATTTCGATGAAGCAGAACGACTTTATCAGCAATGTCTACAAATAAGTAGAGAACTAGGTATGACTTATAAAATTGCTGATACTCATTATGATATGGCGCTACTCGAACGTCAGCGCAATAACCCAGAACTTGCCCAACAACATTACAACACAGCACATCAAATTTATCAACAATTAGGTGCAGCCAAAGATTTAGAAAGAATTGAGAAAGAGTGGAACCAAGATTAACTATCACTCCAAAAACGCAGCAGCAGAAACATGGAAAAACTCACCTAATTTTTGCATTTGAGTTGTCGTCAGTTCCCGTTCCCCATTTAGTACCTCAGACACCTGTACCTCATTTTTCCATATATCAACCAAGTCTTTTACTTCTATATTATCTTCCACCATCAAAGCTTTCAGCAGCTTGACACCTTTCAAAACAGGCATTACCTCATGTTTTTGTTCGTAATCATAAACTAAAGTACCAAGCACATTTAAGTAATCTCGGTCATCTTGCGTGATATTCTTTCGATCCAAAATAGAATTAATCCGATTTTGGGTAGCGGTTAACTCAGCTTCACAAGTAATCGGACGTGGCGGAAATGTGGTAATTAATTCCATGTAGTAGCTACTAGGAGTTTTTAAATCTGAAGAAAAGCTGGGCTGACTTCTGCGGTAGAAAATTCACCGATCGCCATTGGTAATTGAACATCTTTACCGTTATATACTTTGGCTGTCAGTTTATACACTTCTTGAGCCAAATGTTGGTTAAATTTGAAGATTTCCCAAAAATCTTTATCTCCCATTATAGCATGAAGCTCTTTATTAGCAATTATGTTCGTTTCACCTTTCATCGTGAAACTATGCTGCCGATCTCCGATCGAGATCGCAACATTAAATGTGCCTTTTTCTTTACCAGGTTCGATGGAAAGCACTTGTACGTTCATTTTTTTAACCAGTAAACTCCACTCTGGCTCCAATATTGCAGAAAGTTATCTATGATCATTATATATCTTGTTCCTTGCCAAGGATCGCGAATCACGACATAGCCATCTTCATCCAAACCATCAACGATTACCATGTGACCTATTCTAGCACCTCTCTCCCAAAGTACAGCCGCCCAAGAACCTGTATTATTTAATGTCTCAAAAACTTGGAATTGAGTTGCGTCCGGTAAATTAAGAAAAGCGCCTTTCCACTCTCCAGAACTATCTGGGTTTAGTTCGTTTAGCGCCCAAGCAAGGAATTCCGGCGCGGATGCTGGCCCAATGAACTCCTCAATAACTACCTGATTAATATTTATTCCCCGATCTTTTAACAACATTTCACCGCAAGCCGCTACGCAAGATAGATCGCTTCGTTGCCTAACAACTTTTGGATCGAAAACTTCATCAATTGCAGGCCAATTACCACCAGCACCAGCCCAGGCAGGGTGCATTCTAAAGTCCTCATATTAATAAAATACTATCCAAATATATTATGCTATAATAAAATGTTCGAGCAAAAACAGGGCTGAGGGGAAAGTAATCAAACCTGAGTCACTGCCTAACCAAACTCGCACAAGACTCAGGATTGAACTATGCCTCTGCCAATTGTTGCTATTATCGGTCGCCCAAATGTGGGCAAATCTACTCTTGTCAATCGTTTGACAGGTTTACAGGATGCCATTGTCCACGATCAACCGGGGATGACGCGCGATCGCACCTATCGCCCCGCATACTGGCGCGATCGCGAATACACCGTCGTCGATACCGGCGGCTTAGTATTCGACGACGACACCGAATTTCTACCTTTGATCCGCGAACAAGCTATGACAGCACTGTCAGAAGCTTGTGCCGCTATATTTGTCGTGGATGGACAAGCTGGCCCAACATCAGCAGATGAAGAAATCGCAGTATGGTTGCGTACTCAACCCCTCCCCGTCCTGCTAACCGTCAATAAATGCGAATCCCCAGAACAAGGTTTAACTCAAGCCGCACAATTTTGGGAACTGGGATTAGGCGAACCTTATCCCGTTTCTGCCATTCACGGTGGCGGTACTGGCGAACTACTCGACGATCTAATTACCCACTTGCCGCCAGTAGGAGAAATCCCAGAAGTATCAGAAATTAAAGTTGCAATTGTCGGGCGTCCTAACGTTGGCAAATCGAGTTTATTGAACTCCTTTGTAGGAGAAAATCGCTCCATAGTTAGCCCGATTTCCGGCACTACTCGCGATGCCATTGATACCGTAGTACAACGGGAAGATAAAACTTATCGCCTGATCGACACGGCTGGGATTCGCAAAAAGAAAAACGTTGAATATGGCCCTGAATTTTTTGGGATTAATCGCGCCTTCAAAGCGATCCGCCGCGCTGATGTAGTCTTGTTAGTAATAGATGCAGTTGATGGAATTACCGAACAAGACCAAAAACTCGCAGGTAGAATTGCTGAAGAAGGTCGCGCTTGCGTAATTGTAGTTAATAAGTGGGATGCGGTAGAAAAGGATTCCTACACAATCTACGACTACGAAAAACTTTTGCAACAACGGCTGCATTTTACCGAATGGGCAGAAAGTATTTTTGTCAGCGCTAAAACGGGTCAGCGTGTAGAAAAAATTCTCGATTTGATCGACTCCGCAGCTGAGGCACACCAACGTCGGGTAACTACCGCCGTGATTAATGAAGTGATTCAAGAATCCATCAGGTGGCACTCTGCCCCAGTTACCCGTCAAGGGCGTCAGGGCAAAATTTACTATGGCACCCAAGTCAAAACTCAACCGCCAACCATTGCTCTTTTTGTCAACGATCCCGTCCGTTTTAACGATAATTATCGCCGCTACATGGAAAGCCAATTCCGCAAACAACTAGGTTTTAAAGGCACACCATTGCGATTGCTGTGGCGCGGTAAAAAAGCTCGTGAAGTAGAAGGCCCAAGCAAAAACAGAGCTGCCCGCGTCTAAAAATTTTAGATTTTAGATTGTTATACAATTTAACCATACAATCTAAAATCTAAAGTCTATTATGGACAAGCAAAAGTTTAAAACTAGAACGAAGCAGCTTGCCTTGAGAGTTATTCGCCTGGTAAATGCCTTGCCACCAGGGCAAACTGCTGAATTTATGGGCAAGCGGTTACTGCGATCGGCTACATCTATAGGTGCTAAATATCGGGCAGCTTGTCACTGTGAAGCTACTCTCCATTTAGTCGCTAAACTTAGAATCGTAGAAGAGAAGGCCGATGAAAGCTTATACTGGATGGAGCTTTTAATCGAATCTGAATTAATGCCTGCCGAACAACTAAAAAGTTTGATGTCAGAAACAAATGAAATCTTAGCGATGACGGTAGCATCCATCACAAGTCTAACCGAAACTCCCAAGTCTAAAGTCTAAAATCGAAAGATGGATTTATTGCGATCGCTACCTCTAGGGCTTTACCTCGAAGAACCAACCACTTGGCTGCACAAGCTCGATCCGCGAGTCAAGCTGGGCTGGTTGATGAGTTTTCTGTTTGCGCCCATTCTGGCAAATCCCTCTAGCCGAATCGCCCTGTCAGTATTGCTGATTTTGATTACGCTGACAGCCAGAATTCCGTTGCGGGTGTGGCGTCAGCAAATGGTTTGGTTGCTGATCCTCAGTGTATTTGTTTTCTTCTTGAGCGCTGTAGCCCCTGATGGAATGGCAGTAAGTTATCAGCCGCGACGACCAGCAGATGAGATGGCTTTTGTCAACCCTCAGCCAGGGAGCGGGGGAGCGGGGGAGCGGGGGAGTGGGGGAGTGGGGGAGCGGGGGAGCGGGGGAGTGGGGGAGTGGGGGAGTGGGGGAGTGGGGGAGCAGAAGAATTTCTTATCGGCGATCGCCAATCTCAAATCCCAAGGCTACAGTTACATAGTATTGAAACAGGGGCCGATTACAATTACCCGCAGATCTTTAGATTTGGCAATTCGCGTCAGTACCTTACTATTTACGCTGATTTACAGCACTAACTTGTACCTGCTCACAACTGCTCCAGAGGAAATAACTGCTGGGATTGAAAGCTTAATGCGACCTCTGCGCCGATTCAATTGGCCGGTGACAGAAATTGTGCTAACTTTAACGTTATCTTTGCGCTTCATTCCCTTAGTCTTAGAAGAAGTGCAAAACCTAGTCCGCTCAGTGTGGACAAGGGCAATCAATTGGAAAAAGCTAGGTTTGCGGAGAGCGATTAGACTGTGGATGACGATCGCTGAGCGACTGCTGAAAAATCTGCTCCTGCGAGCCGATCAAATCGCCAGCGCTATGAAAGTACGCGGTTTTACCAGTCCCGATCGACATCGCGTAGAGTGGAGTCAGTTGCGTCTGAGGAAAAGTGACTGGCTTGCTATGGCAACTTTAGCGGTATTCTGGGGAGTGCGGTTGATTTGGGGTAATGGCGAACTGTGATGAGGGAACCAGTACAACCCTGGTATTGGCTCAAGGCTACCGTTCCCAGTAGCTTATTGGTACGAGCCAGAAAATTTGGCAATTTTAGACCACTGGAAACAAACTCTAATGGTTAGCCGCAAACGCCTTATACTCTAAAAGATGAGCCCAAATTGCTATAAAGTAATGGGATGAATAGTTGAGATATACTGTGTTGCACATTTGTCAAAATACTGATATTGTCAATATCCCCCTCAACCAATCTACTGTTGTCCGTTTTGGTGACAGAGTTGTGCAATACAATTGGCATCTGAGCCCCAGCCATGCTGGAGGTTATGCGAACTGGGTACAACCCAGATATAGGTTACTGCCCTTTATAGCTGGAATAAGTATTAATCGGCTTACGCTGAAGAATGAATGAAAACCCAGAAACTTACCTAAATCATCCTACGTTTGGTTTGCTATACCGGGTGTGCGTACTTGAAGAACACAAGGAATTATTCACCACACTCTACGCTCAACGTCTGTTTTTTTTAGTGATGACTACACCGGCTGGCATCACTTGCGAGCCGATTACCCGTTCGGATTCTCGCCTTTTGGTAGAAAATCGCCTGCGATCGCTGCGTCGCAGCGGTCAATCTCAGGAGTACGATAAGCTCATGGTCATTCATCATCGCACATTTCAATGACCCGCTCCCACTTATCTGATGCTCTAGCGTCTCGGATTAGCCTCCTTCGCCAACAGCTACCGGAATCTGTCCGCTTGATTGCCGTCACCAAGCAGGTGTCGGTAGATGCAATGCGTTCTGCCTATGCTGCCGGAATACGAGATTTTGGCGAAAGCCGCGTGCAAGAAGCCGAAGCCAAACAGTCCCAGCTGCAAGATTTACCGGATATCACCTGGCACCTAATCGGACATCTTCAAACCAATAAAGCTAAAAAAGCCTTGGAGCATTTTCAGTGGATTCATTCTTTAGATAGTTTAAAATTAGCCCAGCAATTGGATAACTTGGCGGGATCGCTATCCAAACAGCCGCAAGTTTGCCTCCAGGTCAAACTTTTACCCGATCCCAACAAATACGGTTGGACAGTACCCGAACTGCTAGCCGATCTACCCGTACTCGATCGGTGCCAACATATACAAATACTTGGGTTGATGACCATTCCTCCGCTAGATTTGGATGAAGAGGAAATTCTGGCATTTTTTCAAAGTACCCGCGAACTGGCGGAAAAAATCCAGCAGCAAAATTGGTCGCGCATTCAAATGCAGCACCTTTCAATGGGTATGTCCGACGATTACCACCTGGCAGTGCAAGCGGGTGCGACGATGGTACGCTTGGGCACAACTCTGTTTGGGGAAAGACACAAAGAGTGATATAGCAAAAGTCACTCCTTCAAAAGTCAAAAGTGAAATGCTTGCTGTGAATTGGTTCTGCCGTTTTAGGATGTCCTAACTTCTGTGACTGTGGCTATACGTTACAATGGGGAACTGTCGGGCGGTTCTGTTAAATCCTGCACTTTCGGCGGCGAAAGTGCGATTATCGGCTTCTTTAGCCGGAATAATTTCTAAAATTAAACAGAGCATGGGCTAACATATTGCCAGCGTCGAGACATTATAAATAGAAGAGGTGCTTCCCAAGTCAAGTACCCTTACCATAAGCGAAGGTATGCGAAAAACTCTGATTTTCAAATGCCTCCTCTCTGCCAGAACGCACGAAACAAGCTCTAGTAAACTGTAGTTGAATGGAGTGTGAACAACCGTGAATAATATTTTTACCAAGCTCAAAGATTTCGTTGGCCTCAACGAGCCAGTCGAATACGAGTACGACGATTACGACGATGCGGACGAGCGGAATAACTACCAAAACCTCTACCCAGAGGAAACTGCTCAACCCGCCACCGAAGAAGACCGCCGTCAGCGCCGCCGGATGCGCGATCGCATCACCGTAGCACCAGAAACCGCAATACCATCCCCAATGAATAACGTGATTGGAATGCCGGGAGTTAGCAACAACTTTTCGGAAGTTGTGGTAATGGAACCCCGCACCTTTGAAGAAATGCCTCAAGCAATTCAAGCTTTGCGGGAACGGAAATCGGTGGTGTTGAACCTGACGATGATGGACCCCGACCAGGCCCAACGTGCGGTAGACTTTATCGCGGGTGGCACTTATGCGATCGACGGTCACCAAGAACGCATTGGCGAAAGTATCTTCCTGTTTACGCCTAACTGCGTCCAGGTGAGTACCCAATCGGGTGTCGTTCACGAAGTTCCTCAACCCCAAGTGCGCGTCCCTCGTCCAGCGACTACGGCCCCCTCCTGGGCAACGGATCAGCGGATCGTTCAATCGATCTAGCTCGAGTTGGTCATTAGTCAGCAGTCAGCAGTCAGCAGTCAGCAATGACCAATGGACATCTCCTTTCAAAGAATGTAGAGACGTTGCATGCAACGTCTCTACAAGGGTTACAGGTAACGCACCTTTAATTAATTTCTGGAGAAGTCTAATGACTAATGACTCTTGACTAATGACTCTTGACTAATGACTCTTGACTAATGACCAATGACTATAAAATTTGGCATCATCGGTGGCGGGGTAATGGGAGAAGCTCTCTTATCCCGCTTAATTAATCAACAAATATATCTACCGTCAGAAATTCTGGTCAGCGAACCCCAGGCGCAGCGCCGCAGTTTGTTGGCCCAGCAATACCAGGTCGCAGTCACTTCTGACAATAAGGAAGTGGTAAGGGCAGCCGAAGTGCTATTTTTGGCAATTAAGCCGCAAGTGTTTGACAGCGTAGCGGCAGAGTTGGTAGAAGATGGGGTTGTTGTAGAAGGGCATCTGGTGATTTCGATTATGGCTGGCGTTCCCTTGAATAAGTTGGAATGGGCTTTTCCGGGACAGCCGGTGATTCGGGCGATGCCGAATACGCCCGCAACGGTGGGCGCTGGGATGACTGCGATCGCACCAGGCAATCATGTACAGCTGGGTCACCTAGAACGGGCGCGCGGCATCTTCCAAGCTGTGGGAGAGGTGGTGGAAGTGCCAGAAACTATGCTGGATGCGGTGACGGGGTTATCGGGATCTGGGCCGGGTTACGTGGCGATCCTCGTAGAAGCGCTTACCGATGGAGGGGTGGCGGCGGGGTTGCCAAGAGCGATCGCATCTCAGTTAGCGCTGCAAACCGTTCTCGGCACCGCTCAACTGCTTAAAGAAACGGGTATGCACCCAGCAGAACTCAAGGACAAGGTTACCAGTCCTGGCGGTACAACTATTGCTGGTATTGCTGAATTAGAACGTCTTGGTTTTCGATCGGCTTTGATTGAAGCGGTTAAAAAGGCTTATCGGCGATCGAAAGAACTTGGCAGTTAGGTACTGGGCAATTTTAGATTTTAGATTTCAGATTCCCCAATGACTAATGATATCGTGTCCGACTACTTATCAGTGATATTGTCAAATTGTCTGTTTTCATCGTTGGTTAAATTTTTACCGCAGATGAAGACAGATGAACGCAGATGAACGCAGATAAGAATAAGAACCTGAATTTGTTAGGTAACAGATGCTACCGGACATAATAAGATATTACGCATCTAAATCCAATATAAAAACGGGCAGGATGCCCATCCCACAAGAAGATCGGAAAAACTGACTGTCAAATTAGATGCGTAGCAGCTTATGATTAATAAAAGAATATTTGATTGCTACACGATTATTCCCCATATAACCGAGTCCAAGGTGTTGGTGTGTCGGGTTAAAGATGGTTGGTCTTTACCACATTTCGTGCCTGCAAAAAATCATTTTGCTCATGTTGGTCTGGTCAACCAAGCTATGCAGGAGCAGTTGGGGATTGATGTAACAACGCTGTGCTGCGTCTACAATGACTTGGATACTGACCTCGATCGCGTAAACCGAGTTTTTGTCCTTGAAAATCACAATCCCGACTGGAACCCACCTGCTGAGGCTCGTTGGATTGGTAAGTACGAACTGGATAATCTGGCGCTAACGGTGCCAGTGCATTGTGATGTGCTGAAAGCTTGGTTTAATGAGGTTGAGGATTCTAAAATTAGCACACAGCGAGTTCCTTGGGCAAGAATTGGCTGGTTTGAAAAGGCAACAATTTGGATTGACGAACAACTAAATAGTCTTGGCATAAGTGTTATTTCTCCTATTGAGCAATTAAGATCTTGGGGTGTTTCCTGCGTGATGCGGGTAACTACGACTGCGGGAAATATTTACTTCAAAGCTACGCCAGATGTATTAGGTAAAGAATTCTTATTCACGCAAACTTTAGCTGAATATTATCCAGCAAATTTCCCCAAAATATTAGCTGTGGAACCAGAACAGCACTGGATTTTGATGCTGGATTTCGGTGGAAGGATTTTGTCAGAAGTTACAGATGTCCTTGATTGGGAGAAAGCGTTGCGCTTATATGCCCACATTCAGATAGAATCTGTTCAGCACGTTGATAATTTGATAAGGTTGGGTTGGCCCGATCGTCGTCTAAAAACGCTATCATATTTCATTGAGTTGATGTTAAATGATACCGAGGCATTGCTGGCAGGAGATTTTATAATTATTGAAGAAAGTGATATTGATGAACTGCGTGCTTTGATTCCCCAATTTAAGGGAATGTGCGACGCATTGGCAAGTTACAATCTGCCGCAAACGCTGGTACATGGGGATTTTTGGGCAAAAAATGTCGTTGTAACCGATAATAATTATATTTATTTTGATTGGCCGACTAGCGCCGTAGCGCATCCTTTTTTCGATATCGTTAACTTTTTGTATATTGAAAAATACGTTCCCGATATTCCCGATGTACGTACTCGCCTCCGCAATGCTTATCTGGAATCGTGGACAACTTACGAACCGATGGAACGTTTGATTGAAGCTTTTGAGTTATCGAAAACGTTGGGAATGTTGTATCAGGCGATAACTTATTACTGGATAGTTTCCCATTTAGAAGAATTAGCTAGATGGGAGATGGAAGTTGCAGTACCTTTGTGTTTGGAAAAGCTGTTACAGCGCTTTTCTGATGAGTAGGTACGCGAAACCCGGTTTCTTCAAGAAACCGGGTTTCTGGGGTTTACGACCTCCGACTGCAAGCTGCTGTAAAGTATAAAAGAGGGGGTGGGGTAAATTGTGGGAATACCGAAAATCGGAGGTTAGATCGTGACAGATAGACAAAAACCAAACAAACCGCTATTTTCACAGCATTATCTGGATCATCGGCTTAAGGAATCCCCGGAATGGCAAGTGGATGTGGCTGCCGAGTTTCAAAAGTTAAAAAATCTTTATATTTCCAAAAAAGCTCTGTTGTCAACGCTGAGTGAAGCGCAAACAGAGGAAGTATTTATTAAACCTGCGTTGGATCTTCTGGGGTTTAGCCACATTCCCCAGGTGACGACTCGCGGTAAAGGTAGGGCAGAACGTCCAGATTATGCTTTATTTAATAGTGAAAATGATCGTGATGCTGCTTATCCTTTACAAAGTAATGAGACTGCGTTTTATGGGCGGGTAATTGCGATCGCAGAAGCAAAATACTGGGAACGTCCGTTAAGCAAGGTTTCTAAGAATGATAACCGCGATTTTTATAAGAATACTAACCCATCTTTTCAGATTGCTAGCTATCTCACGGGAACGGGGGTAGATTGGGGAATTTTAACCAATGGGAGAGAGTGGCGGTTATATTATCGACAAGCTTCTTCCACAGCAACAGAGTTTTATCAAGTGGATTTGGTGGAACTTCTGGAAGCAGAAGATTTAGACAAGTTTAAATATTTTTTGCTATTCTTTCGCCAAGAAGCATTCGTTAAAGATTCCCAAGGACGCAATTTTTTAGAACGGGTACGCGATGGTAGCACAACTTATGCGACGCGAGTGGGGAATGAGTTAAAAGCGTTGGTGTTCGATCGCATTTTTCCCGATTTGGCGGGAGGATTTGTCGCAGATGCTACCCGACGCGGGGAAGCGGTGACATCGGAACAATGAGATGCACCATTGAAAAACCGCAAATTTGAAAGAGGAATGGTATAATCTGTGAAAGTCTGCGTTCAAGATATTGATAAAAGTCGTTACTCTATCTCTTTGGGTTGTCACAGGAAAGCGAAATGGTGCAAAGTATTTCTAAGTTTGATATCGCCAGCCAAATTAGCCGTCAGCCCTACTACAGGACGCAGCTAGGTTCAGCTTACTTAGGTAATAGCTTGGAACTCATGGCAGAATTGCCAGATGAAAGCGTCGATTTAATTTGCACTTCTCCACCTTTCGCCCTAGTAAGAAAAAAAGAGTATGGTAATGTAGATGCTCATAAATACGTTGAATGGTTCAAGGCATTTGCCCGTGAATTCTATCGTATTATCAAGCCCGAAGGATCGCTAGTCATAGATATTGGAGGAACGTGGCTTAAAGGTTTTCCCGTGCGATCGATGTATCATTTTGAGTTAGTAATAGAGCTTTGCAAACCAAAATCAGAAGGTGGTTTGGGTTTCTTCCTCGCCCAAGAACTTTTTTGGTACAATCCAGCCAAACTTCCGACCCCTGCTGAGTGGGTTACAGTGCGGAGAGAAAGGGTGAAAGATGCTGTGAATACAGTTTGGTGGTTATCAAAAGATCCGCACCCTAAAGCCAATAACAAACGGGTTTTACGCCCTTACAGTGAGGCGATGAAAAACCTATTGAAAAATGGGTATGATGCCAAGTTACGCCCGTCTGGGCATGATATTTCTACTAAATTTCAGAACGATCGGGGTGGTGCTATTCCTCCAAACATCATAGCCGATCCTACGTGCAGTTCCGGCGCGTTCATTGGGCTGCCAGTATTAGGAGAATTTAATTGGATTTTAGAGCATGATTTAGCACAGCCTGTCAATGTTATCTCAGCTTCTAATACTGCATCTAATGATTATTATCAGCGACGATGTAAAGAAGCAGGAATTAAAGCTCATCCTGCTAGATTTCCCCAAGCATTACCTGAATTTGTCATAGCACTTTGTACAGAACCTGGTGATTTAGTTCTCGATCCATTTGCAGGTTCAAATACTACAGGACGAGTAGCGGAAACCCTCGATCGCCGTTGGTTAGCTTTTGAATTAGATCAAAATTATATTAAAGCATCGCAGTTTCGATTTGAAGAAGATGCCCCATTGGTTGTTACTCCATTAAAAGAGAGAAAAGTTCTGAAAGCCAAAGCGCTGGCTTTAGCCCCTGATTATATTGACAAATCATCTACAATAGACGAGCAAAATAGTTATATCCAATTAGACTTATTTCAATCACATAATAACAATATGGCAGATCAAAAACTAAAGTTTACCTACGGGCATCAGTTTGAACCTAAAACGATGAATTTACCGGAATTAGTGCAACTCTGTGTAAATTGCCAACCCGATCGCCGTCTCTTACAGGCTGAAATTGCCAAGCGTTATTATTCTAGTCACTCAACGCAAAATGATTTACAGCAAGGGGAAAATCGCAGCAAACTTGCGATGAATACATTTCTTTCTCTTCGTGCTTACAAGTTAGTTGAGTCGATTAATGATGATGATTGGCAGTACCAAGTAACAGATCTTGCTAATGAAATATTAGCTTATCAGAGCGATGCTGATGAAGCAGCTACAATTTTTGCTCGTCACATTCTGACTAACTTAACTGGAATGTCTTTGCTGAAAGCAGTGGAAGCAATTAACAGTAGAGGCGATAAACCAAAATTGGATTTAATTGGTTACGAACTTCAAGAGATGGGGTATTCTCTCTCTCCCAACGCCATCTATGTTAGCACTATGCGGCAATGGTTACAAGAAGCAGGGGTATTTGAGAAAACATACGAAATTAATTGGGATCGAGTCTATGACATCCTAGAACTTGATAAAGACTATATCGATGAGATTTATACTCTCACTTCAGAGCAAAAGTATTTTCTATTGGCAATGCTCCAGATGAGCATTATAGAGCTAACCAAGTGGAATGACATTGCTAACTATGCGGTGAGTGTTTATAAAGTACGGTTCCCCTCAAAGTCATTTGTTAAGGATATTATTCAACCTTTAGTAGAAGTAGGTTTAATTGAAACTGAGAAAACTACGGGTGGACGTGGTGCTAAACCCAATCTGGTTAAGCTGACTGAAAAAGCACAGCGTGAATTACTGTCTAAATTGTTAGAGTCTATTGCAGACATAACAGAAATTTCCCAAACTGAACTAAATCGAAGTTTTGAAGATGTTGTCAATGATTTAGATCATGCAGATAAACATATTAAAGGCAAAGCACTAGAATTGCTAGCAATTTGGATGATTCGTTTGACGAGTCTTCGATTCACAAAATGGCGCAAACGGGACTATGAAACTGGACAAGGGGAAGTAGATGTTTTAGCTGCATCGGATCGCTTTGTTTATCACCGTTGGCAAATTCAGTGCAAAAACACCAAACGAGTAGATGTTGAGGTGTTAGCTAAAGAAGTAGGCATGACTTTTGTAACTGGCGCTGATGTAGTGATGATTGTGACTACTGGTGAGTTTACTAGAGATGCTTTCCAGTACGCTTATCGCATGATGGAAGTATCCCGTTACTATATGGTGCTGATTCAAAAAGAGGATATTGAGGCTATTAAAGAAGATAGAACTAATATTATCAAGATTCTCGATCGCCGCGCACGGCGTGTATTTGCCAAGAAGGAACTAGGATTAACTGATGATGCAGTTGATGAGATTGAAATTGAAGAGGATTCACTTACAGAGTTTGATGGAGCATTTGAAGAGGAATAGAGCAACCTCTGGGAGAAGGCGAAGCACCTACGCACTATCAAGCATAAAGATCGCTCACAACCTCGATCCAATAATATCCCAAGTCAACCAACCATCACCTTAGCCAACAACCGGAAGAAGCCGATGTAATTCACGATTTATTAGCCTATCTAGCCGAACAAATGGTCGAACTCAACAAGCAAAAACAAACCGAAATAAAAAGCTTTTTGCAATGGCTAGAACGCTTTATTGGTTGTCCCATTGACACACTCACAAATAAATCGAAAATTCAGAATTATTTAGGAGACTATTACAAAGACGAACCCCATCTTAGCTTTGACGAGTTAATCGAAGTGCTGAAGAAAAACAAAAAGAAACTCAAAATCGATCCCGTTGCGCGAAAAGAACAGCAAACCTTAGAAAAGGAATATCAGGCAAGTTTAGATACCTTACTCCCGCTCAAAATGCAACTGATGCGGTGCGATCAACTGATAGATACGATTGTTTATAAACTCTATGGATTAACAGAGGAGGAAATTACTATTGTAGAGGGAAGGGCAAACGTATTGACAAGGTAAATATATATTGCCTACACTGTCAAGCATGGATGTATATTTCGTACTCAATGGCATTACCTTTGTTTGGAACAGCGAAAAGGCAAGTCGCAATCCTGAGAAGCATGACGGCATTACTTTCCAGCAAGCTGCTGAGGCATTTTTCGATCCCTTTCTCGTAGTTGTTGATGCTAGCCGCAATGATGAAGCAAGAGATGCTGTAATTGGGTTAGATACTCGATGGAATCTCTTATATGTGGTTCACATCGAACGTGAGGAGAATATGATTCGGATTATTTCAGCGCGTAAAGCAACTCGTCAGGAGCGAGCAATATATGAAAATTGAGATGTTAAAAAAGCGGTTAGAACGAAATCGTCCCATGACTAGCGTAACGATTCGCATTCCTGAAGATGTCGTGGAAGACCTAAAACGGCTTGCACCATTGTTAGGATTTTCAGGGTATGAGCCGTTGATTCGCGCTTATATTGGTCAGGGATTGCGTAACGATTTAGAGCTATTCGAGAACGAAACAGTAACAGCATTGATTGCCAGTTTAAAGCGTCGGGGTGTCAGTGATGAAATCATTAATGAAGCATTGAATGAAGTCGTTAACAGTTAATTGTATTGTAGAGGGAAGGTGAGCAATTTGTTAAAATCGGGAAAATGGGCAAAAACAGGAAATAGAAAATTCAAACATTAGAGGTTTAATTCAGATGATTATGCAAGCAGAAGAAAAAAAATATTACTCTCCAGAAGAGTATCTAGAACTAGAAGTGAATGCAGAAGAAAAACATGAATACATTGATGGAGAAATAATCCTTATGTCCGGTGGAATGCCCAATCATAACCGTATTACTGGCAACTTTTATGCAGCCCTAAACTTTGCTCTTAAACGGCAACCTTACGATGTATTCGTCAGCGATCAGCGATTGTGGATTCCCCAGCGACGTATCTATACTTACCCTGATGTCATGGTAGTTCAAGGAGCTTTGCAACTCCAAGAAGGGCGAAAAGATACTATTACCAATCCAGTGATGATTGCGGAAATATTATCAAAATCAACTCAGGCTTATGATCAAGGCAAAAAATTTAAGTTTTACCGCACTATTCCCACTTTTCAAGAGTATGTATTGATCGAACAATACTCAATGCACGTTGAGCGATACTACAAAACAGAACCGCATCAATGGATTTTTTCTGAGTATGATGGTGCAGAATCAATCCTAGCTCTTAACACAGTTCCCTGTGAAATTTCTCTGGCAGATCTCTATGATAAAGTTGATTTTGAAGGAGAGTAAAAATGAGGGAAATTTCAGGTATGTTGTTGCGCTTTAGCGCTCTTTTATATATCGCTAAATCGCAAAAACGTACCAAAATCAATTTAAAGAATTTGGATCTATCCCTAATTCTCGTAACTTTTCCGCCAATCTTTCCGCTTTTTGTTCCGCTTGCAAAATCCGTTCTTCAGGCGTTAGCAATCTTGACCCTCGATCGTCATACCAATAAAGCCATTCCCGCGTTATTCCCTGATAAGTTCCCCGTTCTCTACCAATTCCTAAACCAATTTCAGGTAGCCAAACCGGATTATCTTGCGGCTGCAAATTATATTCCCCATTCACCAAACGATATACTTCTAATGGTGATTTTCGACGGCGAATGGGATTATATATTACATAATACAATACTTCCAATTCTGCATAAAGGTTTTTCTTGTTGGTGTATTCTCCCCGCCGTTTCTCGGAAACAATTTCTAGCACCATGATTGGGGGAATATGATCTTCTTCCCAAAAGATATAACTTCGACGCAAGTTTTCATCAAAAACCCGTTCTACTCCTAAACTAAGAAATCCATCTGGCACTATAGCAGGTTCTTCGGGATCGTAATATACTCCCATATCAACACCAAAAAACCAATCCATGCGGTTCGCCCAAACTAAAGCTAAGATTGCTTTGAGTAAACCGGGAATTAAATCTTGCAGTTCGTTATCCACAGGTGTATCGTCAGAGTCGGGTAGTTCTTCGGAAGAGGGTAAGTAATGCAGTGGGTTGTACTTTAACATGATGGGGTCTGGGTGACACGCACAATTCGATTGTAAACTTTTGCCTGGGATAATTGGCGGATTTTGTGCGGTTGTTGGTTATGTAGTTTGTTCTGTCTCTGTCTGTAATTTTTGCCCGATTTTTGGTTCGGTTCCTGCTAGTAAACGCTCGATATTGGCGCGATGACGCCAGATAACGTAAATACCAGCTGCGATCGCAAACAGCAGATATGGCAAAGGTTCACCAAATCCAAACATTAGGGCGGAAACTGCGATCGCACCCACAATCGAACTCAACGATACGATCCGCGAAATTGCCATCACTACGGCAAAAACTCCTAACGTTCCCAAACCAACTTGCCAAGACATTGCTAGCAATATCCCCAAACTGGTAGCAACTGATTTACCGCCTTTAAAATTCAACCAAATTGGCCAACTATGACCGATTATAGCCGCTAATCCAGCCAAAGCCACCAGCCAAGGTAAAGATAATCCCTCATTACTTGACAAATTGCCAGAGATGATGTAAGCAAAATGCGCGATCGCGATCGCAGCCGCACCTTTAGCAGCATCAACCAGCAAAACCACAATTGCTGGGCCTTTTCCCAGGGTTCTCAACACATTCGTTGCGCCAATCGAACCAGAACCTTGGTCGCGAATATCAATTCCCTTGAGGATGCGAGCAGCTAAATAGCCAGTCGGAAAAGAGCCTAGCAGATAAGCCACAAGCAACAATGCAATATTTACACTTAACTCAACCATCATCAATCGATCCTTTACTGAAAATTTCCAATTTAAGATTGCAGATTGCAGAGTGGAACCCCACCCCCAACCCCTCCCCGTGGACGGGGAGGGGAGTAAAACAACTCCCCGTCCACGGGGAGGGGAGTTTTTATCCCCCCTCTTTGCAGGCGGAGAGGGGGGGAAGGGGGGGTGAGGTTTTGCCAAGCTGAAGTTGCTAGACAATGTTTCAATTTGAAATCTCCCATCTTGCAATCTAAAATTAAAAACGATCGCGCTCCGAAGAATAGCTGGGCGATTGAGGATCGGGCGCAAACGCCAACCACAAGGGAAATTGCAGCATAGCTAGACTAATTTGGTCTTCTGTTTCGTCAATGATAATCAACGGCATTTGCCCTTCTTTAACCAACCGCTCAGCTTTGATTGCCATCGGTTCTGGGGCTTCAAACAGAGTCACTCCCCGTTCTGGGCCAAAATCACCGCGAGAAATGCCCAGACAGTCTTGCAAACCGCGCCGCCATTCTCCCAGACGTTCGGGGGTATTTGCCAGGACTAGGCTGCGGAGACGATCGCCATATTGCGATCGCAACACCGAGATAATAGAAGAAGAAATGAGGATATTTTGCAGGCGAGAACCCATAGTCCGTAACGCTCCCTTCCCACCCTGAGTGAAAAACCAGTAAGAAGCGCGTTCGGCGTGAACTGGTTCAAAAGTGCGCCGCAGTTGCCAAGGCGGGCCATAATAATCCGGTCGCGTGCGGTATTGGTCTAAAAGTTTGCGAATTTGCTTCGATTGTTCCTGAAAACCCTGCTCTGCAAATTTCGGCCCCCCAGATCCAGATTCTTTGATCGGTTTAGCATCTTTAATAACGACCTTTTCTTCCGGTTCTGGTGTTTTGGGAATCAGTTCCAGTTGTTCGGCAGAAGACGCCAGATCCTGCAAACTACCTACCAGATAGTCTTTAAAGCCTTGTACCCGAATTGCCAAGTCTTGAGAAACTCCAGCAAATGTCGTTTTCATCTCGGCTCGAACCCGTTCCTGGCGGCGTTCTAACTGTTCTACGGCAATTTGCAGCGTCTGCTTGCGTTGTTCTAATTCGCTCAACCCTTCTTGAAGCAGGCGACCTAAAGTTGCTTGCGTTTCAGTCATTTGCTCGGAGAGGATTTTTCGGGTGACTTGTAGAGAGGAAATTTCCTGTTTGAGAGACTGTTCCTCTTGCTTTAATTCAGCTACCCGTGCTTCTAACTCAGAAATGCGATCGATCTTTGTTTGCACTTTCTCGTCTATAGGCGCTGAATCCCCTCCTCTCATCGCATTGTTGCTGGCAAGCTCTTGAGTATTTGCAGACGCCCCCCCGCCGATTACCCAATTATCGTTTGCAGGCATATCTTCAGTGCCCAGCGGCGGTAAATCCCCTTCGATAAACTCATTATTTTGTTCAGTAGTTAGAGGCTCACGATCGCCTACTACTAAATCATCTTCAGGTAGCTCTGCAACAAAATCAACTGTGGCACCTTGCGCTTGTAAATTATCCAATGCCTCCATAGCTGGTTCTTGCTCTGGCTGTTGCTCTTGTTTTTGGGTTTGGGCTTCTTCTGAATTCATCTAACAACTAACGACTAATAGTTACTCAACAAAGGTAGGGCCTTGCTGGCCTTTCCAACTAAAAACTCATAGACACTCAGACGGCTGACCTTGCACTAAATCTTCGGACAGCGTTGTTCCAAACAGATTTGTAGCATCTTGGGATCGAACAACATAGGCAAGAAGTGAATGCTTTTGACTTCTTTAAAATAAAACAAAATTGGCACTCCCGGCCAAAAAATTCGCCAATTTTGCCATTCCCGGTAAGGGAAGCTGCGGATTATCTTATCGGAGCGGTATACCTCTAAAGCCGTTTCTGTAAATTTCAGACGGATAGTGGCAGTCTGGAACAAGAGGAATAATCCAAACAGAGCGACGATCGAACTAAGCCAGACTTGCACCAGCAATAGGGGTATTGCGCCTACTACTAAGACAATAGGCAGCGTGTAACTGGGAGAGAGTTCAACCGTTTGTTGCGCGATAGGAGCAGCGGTGGTCACAGTCTTTAATTCCTCCAAACGAACAGACTTCACTTTTATTTTATAGGCTTACGCCTCATAAGCCTTTTTGAATAACACTGCCCGTGCCCTGAAACATGACCCAAGTCAATAAAAAATTGACAATAAAGATCGCTAGCAAAGATGTTACCACGGCGGTCGTCGTTGATTGTCCCACACCTTTAGCGCCTCCTGTCGTCGTCAAGCCCCAGCTACAGCCAATTACGGCAATTAGCGCTCCGAAGCAAAAAGCCTTGATCGCCGCACTACAGATATCCCAGATATCTAGGAAGTTGCGGACTGAATCTAGAAACACCGATTGGGAGATGCCGTAAAGGTTAGTGGCAATCAGCAATCCTCCCATCATGCCAGTTACCAGGCACATAATGGTCAAAATTGGCAGCATTAAGCAGCAGGCGATCACGCGGGGAATCACCAGATAATCGATCGGATCGGTTTTGAGGATCAGGAGGGCGTCGATTTGTTCGGTGACCCGCATTGTGCCTATTTCTGCCGCAAAAGCCGATCCGACTCGTCCCGCCAGCACCACAGCGGTGAGGACTGGGGCTAGTTCGCGGCACAACGCGAGTGCCAGAACTCCTCCCACGGCGGTGCCTGCACCCAAGTTGATAAACTCACGCGCCACCTGAACTGTAAATACCATGCCTACGAAAGCCGCTGTTACCAGGGCTATGAGCAGGGATTCTGGGCCAACTGCTGCCATTTGATCTAGGGTGTTGCGCCGGTGGATTTTGCCATTGAGTAGGTGGATTAGTACTTGTCCGCCCAACAAAATTGCCGCTAGCAAGCGCTGTCCCCATAACCTTAAACTCAAAAAAGCGATCGCCCTTACTCCACAAAAGTTCGCACTGCATTAAGAACTGTATCTAATCTGAACGATCCCCAGTCACTTATCCTGTCTATTTTTAATAAAAACTTAAGATTTCTAACTTTTTGGCTCGACGCTGAATATCGCGCCTATTGTGGTAAGTGGCAAGTGCCGGAAAGCTGGCATGGCCGCTGTCAGTTCTCCAGAAGGAATTGAGATGAGTATTTTCCCCAACTTCTTCCGCTCTCTGCTGCTAACGAGTATCGTCAGCTTTGTCGCCCCCATTCTGCTAATCGGGGGAACGTTGGCAGGTCTGTCTTCGATCGGCTATATTCCTGGCCTGGGAATCATCGGTCAGTCCGGTGCGGAGTCAATCTGGAAGTTCCTGGCCGTTTTTGGCAGTGGCTGTCCAATCCAGGGACTCTTGACAATCGGTATAACTTGTGCATTAGTGGGCGCGATGTTTGACACCTACGCTTTCTACAGGTATCAAACCCTTCGCGGGAATTGATTTGATAGCACGGGAATTGGGAATCGCTTCCCAAGAAAAGCAAAAATCTTCTCCTTTATCTAAAATCTGAAATTCTCAATCAACGGTTACCCCTCAAAAGGTCTTCCAGCCTTGATAGCGGGTTTGTTCTTCCCTACGGACAGGTAAAAAGCGAACCCTTGTTTAGCCGTCGCCGGATCGAGGGCAGTCTGGACAAGATTCGGATTAGTAGCGACATCAGCACCATTGCCAGTATCCCCTTTCGTTTCATTCTCTTGAATCCCATTCCAAGTAAGGTAGGTGCTTTTCAGATGGCGGAAGATTTCTTGATAAAGTTGGCTTCTCACGCGATCGCCCCGTTTCCCATCTTCCAGTTTGATATCATCCACAAAAAATGCTAGTTCCAAACCAATAAAATAGGAAACCTCATTATGATTAATTCCGATCATCCTGATTTGAGGCTCTTGCCATTTTTCTCGCGACAGTTTCAACTTCTCTTTGAGCCACTTAATTAACTCCATCACATAATCATCTAAGCGAGTTTCCTCACCTTGAGGATTGGATATCTTTTGATACAAGCGTTGCGCTCTTCGTTTTAATACATTAATCTTTCGCTCCCATTCCTCAGAAATGAAGTATTGATCCCGATCCAGTAAATTAGGATCTTTAAGCCAAATTCGATACCACTCCCTAATTAACTCAACCAATCCCTCTTCATTATTTTCCTGAAGATCAAATCCATTGCGGTTATTATTGGTTTCATTCATTACTTGGAAACCCATAAGTTCTAGGATTGCGTGATATTCCTGTTTGACATTTTCTATTTCCTCTTCAGTTATCCCTCCTTTTTCAGCAAACTGCATTGTCACAACCAAAGCTTCAAGGGCTTGTTCTATTTCCTCTAATTGTAAATTGACCGCCTGTTCTACCAGTAGCCGTGATTTGCCTATTTTTTGTTGTTGGGTGAGATTAGGGTCACATCCTTCGTAGCTATAGTATTTATCGATCGTTTCTAATTTAGTATCAATATCCCCCAGTGTATCGGCATGAGCTAACACAATTTCTTCGATCAGCTTCCGGGTTTCATCAATATTAGATTCAGGGGGTATCTCTATATCCATAGCGATATAGTACAAAGAGGTGGGACGACTCAGATTCGTGAGTTTTTGACCCTGCAATACACTGTTAGGAATATAAACATCACAATGGGTACTAAATATATATAACTGAGTCACCCGAACACCAATCCGGCGTAGCATTCCGATTGAACCATCTTCAAGGAGCAGGATGTCACCAAATTGAAAAGGCGTATCAATCAGTAAAACAATCCCACTAAAGAAATTAGCCAAAATATCCTGAAGTGCAAAACCAAGAACAAAAGTAGCACCGCCCAGCGTTACCCAAATTCCACTTAAATTCACCCCAAAAGTTCCGAGAACAAGAGCCCCGCCAGTCAGGAAGATTAGCACAGGGACAACTGCTGATAGGATGGGAAGCAATACGTCATCCCACATGACTTCAGTTTTTTGAGTGTAATCTTTGAGGTAGTAAATAAAAACTTGGAGAAATAATTGGACAGACCAATAACTAATGACTATAATTATAATCGATGTCAGGATATGTTCTATTCCTGTAGGAATTTTGACAGAGACTAGATTCTTAAAAGTGATTTTCAGGCTGAAGATAGCGAAGACGATGAGGGCTGGATAGGCGGAAACACCTAAGGTAACGAGTGCGATGTCCCGTTCAAATTGCCGAAAGATAGGGCGCAGGATATAAAATAAGAATACATATAATAGCCCAGTTGCCAGACCCGTGATTAGCAAACTAATCAGGATCGAATTCACTGTATTCATTTTATCAAATTGATGCAAGAGGTTTTGTAACATAGCAGTTGCTTTATTTAACATAGTTTGCCTTAACTTTAGTTGTAAAAATGTCAACAATAATTTTGGTTATTAGTTGGAGCGACTCATAGCGAAACGTTCTCAAAGTTGAAATTGACAAAGGTGTAAATTTATGACAATTGTTCCGATCGCTCCTAACTATTGTACCTTATTCTACTACCAGTTTTAATCCTGGAAGCAATCGTTCTAAGTTTTTCAATGATTTACCTTGCCAGGGCACCTTCTTGCCGCCTAAAACCACTAATTGAGTCCCTTTCTTCTTCTTCATCCCCAGCACAAATTTAGATAACATACTGATGCCCGAACTGTTGAGGAATGCTAATTCTTTCACGTTTAATGTAAGGGTGTCTGGGTCTGAATTAGCCGCTTGATCGAGCAACTTAACAATGGGAACATATTCCTTGGGACTTCCTAGAGTAATATCCCCTTTAAAATAAACTGTTGAGGACGCTGGCTCGTATTGAACCTGATAGTCATCGCCTTTGACTTCTGGATTTGCCATAAATTGTTTCTCCTTTTTTTCTGCAAATGTCCGAATGATTCATCAGTAAAAATTATACAACAATTTGAGCCATTGTAGTAACAATGACAATTTGTGGATTACTGGGTGCAATCTCAAATTTCCAGCCTAATTTTGCTGAATAATCATTGATTGCGGTCAGCAAACCTAAGCCAGAAGCTTCACTATCTTCGGATTCGGCTGTTTTTTCAATCTGCTGAACATATAACTCATTAGGATCGGCGTCAAGTAATTCCCTAATAAAGGCTTGAAATTCCCTAGCCTTTTGAGTAGTAATACTGTTTTCGGTAAAAATCACAGCTGTTACTTTCTCGAACTCTTCCAGAAAATGAATGCCAAACTTAACTTTATTATGATTGTTTTCTTCGTTAGATTTCATGGCATTTTCTAACAGTTCGTTGCCGACATAACTCACTGAATTTCTAGTTGCTTCGATCCGATCTTCCCGCCGATCGGGGTTTTCATCAATTGGCAGAAAGGTTGAAAAATAGTTGGCAATAAAATAAGCTGATAAGCGGTTATTACGCCACCGTTCTTCAATTGGTCGAGAACTGGAGGTAAAGCTCAGTTCTAAAGACTCATGTTCTTGAGGAAACTCCTCAATAAATTCTCCAAAAATTTGGCTCATATTTGTTACTTCTTAATTGATAGAAGGTTAATTAGTTGCTGCAAAATGTTGATGGCGAACATTGGCATATCATTAGCGAAACAACCTGAATTTTTTCCTTTTGGTCGCAGTCCCTTTAACTTCCTCAACTGGTTCCTCTTCCTCAACTGGTTCCTCTTCCTCAACTGGTTCCTCTTCAACTGGTTCATCTTCCTCAAAGTCAAATTCTTTCTGTTTGAGAACTACTAAAGTTATGTCATCAAAAACCTTTTGTTTGCCGATAAATCCCTTAAGATCATCAACTATAGCTTGCTTAATTTCTTCGGCAGAGCCATCCCAGTTTTGACTGGCAACTTCACACAATCTCTCAATCCCATATTGTTCTTTATCCATGTTGTAGGCTTCAGGAATTCCATCGGTATAGAGGACTATTCCATCCCCTGCATTTAATTCGATGATGGTATGATTGATAAAATCAGTAATTTCCTCATCTAACCCAATTGGAAACCCCAGATCCATCGTGTTAACGCGCTCAATTTCGCCTCCCTTTCGCACTACAATCGTTTCCTCATGCTGACCGCTGATACTAATTTTGCCTTTTGTATAAGTGAGAATGACTAATGTCAAACTCTTCTCAGAATTCATCCGGCGGACATTTTTATAAAGAGTGCGGTTGAGGGCGTCTAAAAATTTAACTGGATCGAGTTCTCGAATCTCTTTAAGAGTACGGACTGCTGTTTGGGTCATGACCATTAAGATGCCACTTTCGAGTCCGTGTCCAGTGACATCACCGATCCCAATTGTAACTACGCCGTCTGTGTATAGGACATCATAATAGTCGCCGCCAACTTCGTCGGCTGGTTCCATAAAACCGGCAATTTCTAAACCTTCGATGGCTTCTAGTTCATCTGATGTAGGCAGAATCATGTGTTGCATTTGGCGCAACATCTCCAGTTCTTTAGCCATGCGGAAGTTTTCGGCTTGGAGGATGGCTTCGGCTTCGTTTCGCTTGAGAAGGTTTACATAAGCTTTAGAGTGGTAGCGGATGCGGGCGACCAGTTCTGCTTTGTCTGGGAGTTTGACTATATAATCGTTTGCGCCTAATGCAAAAGCTTTTGCTTTGATGAGGGGTTCTTCTTTGCTAGAGAGAACGATGAGGGGAACGTATCTGGTGGGAGCGTTTTGGGCTCTCAGAAAGCGTACTAAGACCAGTCCTTCCATTTCTGGCATAACTAGGTCTTGTAAGATGACTGTTGGCTGACATGACTTAGCGACTTTGAGTGCTTTGGTAGGGTCGCTACAGTAATGAAAGGTGATATCTTTTTCTGGAAGTAACATTCGACGAACGGCTTCGCCGATCATTGGTTGATCGTCGATGAGCAAGACTGTAATTGGATCTTCTGTCACTGCTTTCACTTACTTTTGAGATGTTGACCTGAAGATAGAAGGTAGGGAATACCTAGCGCATCATTGCTATTCGATCGATTAAGGTAGTGGCGATCGCATCTAGGGGTAAAACCTCCACCGCAGCACCCAAGTCTACTGCTGCTTTGGGCATCCCATAAACCACACAACTGGCCCGATCTTGGGCGATCGTATGCCATCCCTTGTTGCGTAACACACTTAGCCCCTCCGCTCCATCTCTGCCCATACCTGTTAGCAGCACAGCAGTTCCTGGGCGACTCCAGTGCTGAGCTACACTTTTGAAAAATACATCAACTGAAGGACGATAGGGATAATCAATCGGGTTTTTCGTATAACTTAAACTCAAAGAAGGTTGCAACGACAGGTGATCGTTCGTTCCGGCAATTAATACTTTTCCTACTTCGAGACGACTTCCTTGGGATGCTAGCTGCACGCTCAGGGGCGTTTGTTGATTTAGCCATTCTACTAAACTGGGGGTAAATTCTGCATCTACGTGCTGGACAATAACTACTGCTGCACCGAAAGAAGCCGGTAAGCGAGATAGGATCTTAGCCAGAGCGTTGGGCCCTCCTGTTGAAGAACCGATCGCCACTAGAGGAGGCAAACGGGATGCGCTGGGCGCGAAGATAGATTGAGGGCTTTCGGTATGGGTTTTGGATTTAGAAGTTCCGCCTGATTTGCCAATCAGTTTCCCGATCGTCACAATTTTCGCAAGCATTGCTTGGGCTGCTTCAGGGTTGCCGCTTGGGCCTAAAACTGGTGTGCTGACGGCATCTAATGCCCCATATCCCATTGCTTCAAATATTTTAGACGCATTTTGCCCAACACTAGCTGTTACCACCAGAATAGCGCAGGGAGAATTCTTCATGATCTGGCGAGTTGCTTCTACCCCATCCACGATCGGCATGACCAAATCCATCAGAATCAGGTCTGGGGTATCTTGGGCGCATTTAGTCACGGCTTCAGCACCATCCCGTGCTATCCAAGCCACTTGATAGCCTTTGACAGTCATCAAGACGCGCCGTAGCGTCTCTACTGCCATCACCATATCGTTTACAATTGCTATTCTCATATTATTTAGTCATTAGTCATTTTATTCTAAATTTAACCAATAATATCATGTCCGGTAACATTGTTAGTACATGAGCGCTCTCGTCAAATTGTCTGTTGTTCTCGTTGGTTAAATTTTTACCACAGATGAAGACAGATAAACACAGATGAACGCAGATAAGAACAGGATTTTGGATCTATCTCAGATTCATTCGAGATCGACCCAAAATCCAAAATCTAATGACCGATCAAATCGAACACTGCGTTTACTAACGTATCGTCCTGAAAGCTGGCTTTGGTTAAGTAATAATTTGCTCCAGCTTCTAAACCGCGTAGGCGGTCTTCTTCGCGGTCTTTATAGGAGACAATAATCACTGGGATTTTATTCAGTTTGGGATGATTTTTAATCTTGCTGGTAAACTCAATTCCGTTCATGCGGGGCATATCAACATCACTAACTACCAAATCGTAGTGATTTGTGGAAACTGCGTGCCAACCTTCCATTCCATCCACGGCGACATCAACCTTGTAACCTTTGTTTTGCAGCAATTTTCGTTCCATTTCGCGCACGGTAATGGAATCATCCACTACCAGAATACTCTTGCGGCTGTCTTTCACAACCCGATCGGCATTGCTAACAACACTGTTCAGATGGCTGGCATTAAGCAGATTATCAACAGAACGCATCAAGTCAGAAGCATCGACAATCAGGATCGGGGAACCGTCTCCCATTAAAGCAGCAGCACTAATATCTTGAACTTTCCCCAGTCTTGGTTCTAACGGTCTGACCACCAAATCGTGTTCGCCCAAAAAGCGATCGACCACCAGTCCGTAATAGTCTGATTGTTCGCTGATCACGACAACAGATAAGGTGTCGGACTTCGGCGGGGGTTGCTTCAACTCCAATACTTGATAAGCGGCTACTAAGCCGATATTCTTATTGTCCATAGTGAAATATTGCCGGTTTTCCACTGAGGAAATATCCTTTTTATCCACGTTGACAATTTGCTCAATCCGCGCTAGGGGAAAGGCATAAGGTTCGCCGGATATTTCTACTAAGAGGGTGCGAACAACCGAGAGTGTCAAAGGCAATTGGAAGTTAAAACTCATGCCTTTTCCTGGCTGAGAACTGGCTCGCACGTTGCCGCCAACATCGTGTGCCATGCTTTTAGCAATATCCAATCCAACACCGCGACCGGAAATTTCGGTGACTTGCTTGGCTGTGGAAAATCCAGGCAAAAACAGAAATTCCATCAGTTCGCTTTCGTTAAGCTGAGCTGCTATTTCCGGAGTTGCCAGACTTTTATCAATAATTTTTTGACGCAGGCGCTCTGGGTCGATTCCTCTACCATCGTCAGTGATGGTAATCGATAGCATTCCGCCGCGATGGACGGCTTCGAGTCGCACGGTTCCTTCTGCTGGTTTGCCTGCGGCTAGGCGCTCTTCGGGAAGCTCCATACCGTGATCGATCGCATTCCGCAAAATGTGGGTGAGGGGAGCTTCCAGTTTTTTGATGATATCGCGATCGACTGGCGTGGCTTTGCCGAGAATATCAAATTTAACTTGTTTGTTCAGCTTCCTGGCTAAATCGCGCAGCATCCGGGGAAATCCCTGCACCCCATCGGCGAAGGGACGCATATTAGAAGCGATTACTTCCCGGTAGAGGCGATCGCTTAAGGAGCCGGTGCGACGGGCATATAATTCTAGTTCGATCAGGCGATCGCTCAAAATTTGCCGACATTCCCGCTCCTTGGCGCGAGCGGCTTCTAAATAAGTGCCGGTATCTTGATTGTGGTGGACTGCCAGAGTTTGCTGAAAATTCTCTAAAATTTTCGATAATTCCAGTTGGCGTTTCTTGAGGATCGTCAGGGAATCGGCAAAGGGCTGAAGCCAATTTGCCTCGATCAGAGATTCCCCTGCCAAACCCATGATGCGATTTAAGTTTTCGGCGGAAACCCGTACAACGCGATCGCTATTCGCCGCATCTTCTGCGGGCGGCTTGGCTTTCTCCACATTACCAGATGTTTGCGTAGCGATCGATTTGGTTTCCTTCCCCCCAGTTGGTTGTGTTTGGATGCCAGCAGACGCAGCAACAACCATTTCTTGCTTTGGCCCAGAAGCCGATTGTGCCTGAGTTTCCTGCTTTGAGGGTGCCCTTTTAACTGGGGCCGATCCCGGTGTCAGCAGAGCAGAAATTTCCTCTCTAGTATTTTCAACATCTTCCCGATTTTCCTTAACCCAACTTTGCCCGTGCTGACTGATGTTGATGAGCAGATCTACTCCATGTAGCAGCACATCAACCCCATCTGCCTCCAGAGTAATCTTTTGGTTCTGTGCTGCTACAAAGGCGTCCTCCATCACGTGAGCCAAACCGACAGCAGCATCAAGCGCCACGATGCGGGCGGCTCCTTTAACGGAATGGGCCGCTCGCATTAAAGACTCCAGTACTTTGGGAGACCCCGGTTGGCTTTCCAGGGCTAACAGTCCCTCATTTAAGACGGTTGCTTGGGCGTCTACTTCCATCTGGAATAACTCCAACATTGAGGTGTCGCCGATGCTTGACATCTCATCTGCTTCTGGAGAAGATTCACTGTCTGCGATCGCGGTTGTTTGTGACTGACTGGGCGTTTGTTGATTATAAACGGGGGTAACATCTATAGCAGGCAGGTTTGGTACAATTTTTGTCTGTTTCCTGTTGAAATCATCTTCTAAACTTACTTCTTCTGTTGGTATTTCCGGCTTTGCAGATTTGCTTTTTGCCTCTACCCTTCGCTTAGAAACTGATGCCGTACCCAGCGTCAGCACGTTAGCAATACTGTCTGTAATAGTTTCGATCTCATCTTGATTTTCTGATAGCCAAACCTCTAAATTTTCTTCTTTAACCCTGCTAATATTTAACAATAAATCGACCCCTTGCCGCAGCACGTCGATCTGACCACCACTCAGAGTAACGCTTTGCTTTTGGGCATTATCAAGGCAACTCTCTATGCCCTGAGACAGGTTAATAGCCGCATCGATTTCGACCAGCCTAGCGGTTCCTTGGATTGCATTAGCAACGCGCATCAACGATTCCAGCATTGGGCGAGTCTGGGGTTCGCTTTCCAGGGATAATAGCCCCTGGTTTAATATGGCAGCTTGGGCTTCCACTTCCTGCCGGAACACATCTAGCATCGTGAACTCGCTCATCATATACCCCCTCTTAATTTGTTATATAGCAACCTTCTCGGCAGTTAGGACGTTCTTAATTCCACCAAACCTTTGATTGCCCTTTCTTCCCTCTTCCCTCTTCCCTCTTCCCTAGCCCCTAGCCCCTAGCCCCTAGTCCCTAGCTATAAAATTCTTTTATTTAAAGTGGAAAACAATAAATCCGAATCTAGGTAATTAACTTTATGCCCCTGCCAGCGAATCACCCCTTTTGTATAAGCTTCTGTGGCTTTTGAAATCACGACTGGTGTATTTTGTAATTCCCTTAGTGGGAAGCGATGAATACCGCAAACTTCATCAACAATAAAAACCCAGTGATTTTCTTGGCTTCCCACAACTATCATTCGTTTAGCCGCAAGAGAACTAACACTATCTGAAGAGTTAGCTTTATCTTCCAGGTCAAGCAGATGGCTGAGGGAAACGCACATGAGAATTTCGCCTCTAATGTTGACCAAACCCATAAACAGTTCGCTGTTGCGGTGGGGTAGTGTATGAATTATACAGGGATCTGTCACTTCCTGAAGTAATCCTACTGGCACAGCTAACCATTCGCCGCCCAGCATAAATATCATAACTGATACGGTTTCTACAGAAGAAACAATGGCTCCGTTAACTTGTGCTTTAGAACTAACGGGGGGAGTTTTTGCTAAAATCTCAGTCCACTCGTTGACATACTCTGGTGGTGCTTCCCTTTCTAATAAACTGCGTCCGGCGGCAGAATAAACGGGGCAGTTACGACAGTGAATCACTGTTTTGAGTTGTTCGCAGGACCGATCGCCCTCAACTCCTATTTTATTCCAGCAATCGTTACTCATAACCCTCCTGACAACCTAGTTTACTGTAAACAATCACCTCTTAGCGGCTTGAAAACGAAATACCTCCATGCGTAAGCCTTACGCCCCCTTGTTCAATTGCCGCAGCGCACCATTAATCTCACGCAAAGACTGAGCTGTTTGCGATGAAGCTTCAGTTAATTGTACCATTGCCTCACTGATTTGCTCAGCCGCCTGGGACTGTCCTTCCATGTTGTTACTCACCTGTTGAAAGCGGGGTGTTAAGGTTTGCACTTGCCCAATAATTGACTCTAATTTACCACCGATATTACGAACATCATCTACACTCATTTCTACATCTTTGGTAAACTTATCCATTTCCATCACCCCTGTGGAAACTGCCCCTTGCATCTCTTTTACCATATTTTCGATGTCCAAGGTCGCCACTGCTGTTTGATCCGCTAGGCGGCGAATTTCTCTGGCTACCACAGCAAAACCCGTGCCGTACTCTCCGGCTTTTTCGGCTTCAATTGCCGCGTTGAGTGAAAGCAAATTGGTTTGATCCGCTACTTTGGTGATAGTGGTAACAATGCTATTAATACTGTTAGCTTTTTCGCTAATCGTTCCCAGTTTTGACGAGATGGTATTAGTTGAATCCGCTAATTTCAGCATGGTTTTTTCCATCTGGATCAGGTCTTTTTGACTCTCCCCCGCTGCCTGTGCAGTTACTTGGGATGTCTGCTCTACTTCATCTATCGTTTTTACTAGGTGTTTGGAATTGGCAGAAATTTCTTTCGCTGTAGCGGCAACTTCATTTGTTGAGGCAACCTGTTCTGTCATTGTTGCCTCCAATTGTTTGCCAGAAGCAGCGATTTGGATGGAAGAAGTGGTAATTTTAGCCACAGATTGCTGAACATAAATACCCAAGAACACAGCAGTTAGCGGCCCAACAATCACACCTATAACTATCCAAAATGTGCTGCTCGCCGCATCTTGAACGGCTGTTTTGCGAACAGTGTTTGCCATGTTTTCATGGTATGATATGAGTTCTTGCAGTGCGTTTGTTGATGATTCAAATGTGGTATCTAATGTCGTCGCTGCGTAATCATTCATCTTGTTGATTACCCCAGCCGCACCCTCTGCGGCTGCATACTCAGGTGTATTAGTTTTTCCCTGCTTCACCAGATCAGTTATAACTTCTCTGGGGTTAATGACGCCATATTTCAAAAATTCTTCGTGAAGCTTGACAAATTTATTATGAGATGCTACCCATTTGTCTCCTTCTGGCACAACTTTTTTATAAAGGTTATCTTCTTGTGGATCGCGAGGTATTTTTGCGTAGTCGTTAAAGGCTGCATCCATCTCTTTCATAGTAGCCTCCATTTCTGCCGTATTTTTCTGCCTTTGCTCGGCAGTTAAGGCTGTAACCATCAACAAGTTTTCTAATGATCGAACTCTAGATTGTGCTTCGTTGACTTTCCACAGATTGATCATGCTGGGAAAAGCCTTATCGCTGACTATTGCGAGGTCATTGCTCAGTCGCGAAGTGGCAAACCAGCCGATTAAACCCACTATTAATACAAGTACACCAACCAGCATAAATGAGCTGACGATCCGCGTTGGCAATGACATATTTTTGAACATCTGTTTCGTCCTACTTTGTGACGCCTTATTGGCATTGGCGGCTAGATTGCAGTCATGCTGACTCAACATTAATTATGACCTTTTTGAGATCAAAGCTAACTGACTTTATAAGCAGAGATTTGCTGGCGCAAGCCTTGTGCCGTCTCGTTCAATTCCCTTATCGCACTGTTAATCTCCCGTAGAGATTGAGTCGTTTGCGAAGCTGCTTCACTCAATTGAACCATTCCTTCTCTGATTTGCTGTGCCCCCTGTGACTGTTCCTCCATGCTGCTACTCACCTGTTGAAAGCGGGGACTTAGGGTTTGCACTTGCTCGATAATTGCTTCTAATTTACCGCCGATATTACGGACATCTTCCACGCCGTGTTCTACATCTTTAGTGAACTTATCCATTTCCATCACCCCTGTGGAAACTGCCCCTTGCATCTCTTTTACCATATTTTCGATGTCCAAGGTCGCCACTGCTGTTTGATCCGCTAGGCGGCGAATTTCTCTGGCTACCACAGCAAATCCTGTGCCGTACTCTCCGGCTTTTTCGGCTTCAATTGCCGCGTTGAGTGAGAGTAAGTTGGTTTGATCTGCTACTTTGGTGATGGTGGTAACAATGCTGTTAATGCTGTTAGCTTTTTCGCTAATCGTTCCCAATTTTGACGAGATGGTATTAGTTGAATCGGCCAAGTTCCGCATAGTTTTCTCCATCTGGATCAGGTCTTTTTGACTCTCACCCGTCCCCTGAGCTGTGGCTTGCGACGTATACCCAACTTCATCCATCGTCTTCACCAGTTTTCCGGAGGTGGTAGCAATCTGCTTTACTGTCGCGACCATCTCATTGGTGGAAGCTGCCTGTTCTGTCATCGTTGCCTCCAGTTCCTTGCCTGAAGCCGCCATTTGGGTGGCAGAACTGGTAATCTTAATCCCAGCTTGCTGCACTTGAAGAATTAAAGCACTCAAGTTTTTGGCGAGGTTGAAAATCATATATGCCACCACTAGGGCGAGCGCTGTAATGGCTATAGATGATAATATTATTAAGTTAAGCGCCCTTTCTGTTTCATCACTCCTCGCGCTCAACGAGTCTAGCTCTATTTTGCTAAATTCTTCATTTAGTTTGTCGAATGCCCCCAAATTGCTTTTCGATTCTCTCAGGTATGTATCTACTGCTTCTTGTTGCTTACCTTCATCTCTCAAACGGAAAGTTCTTTTCGAGAGTTCTTCAAATTGATTTTCCAGATCTAGCATCCTAGCAAATCTTTCTTTTTGTTGGGCATTGGGATTTTCTCTAATTAGTATTTCTGCCCGTTTGCTAGATTCTGCATACTTATTTTTCTGGTTATCAAAAGATTCTAAAGCACCCTCAGCATTGCCCACAAGTAGATAGCCGCGAACTTGCCGAGCCATCATCGAAACTCTCAAAACCATTTGATTTGTTTCTAGAACCGTATTCCGCCCTATTCTTGTTTTCTTGTACATTTCGATTGAGCGAGAAGCATTTAGATATACTAGCCCGCTCAACAATATGAAGAATATAGCGGGAAGCGAATAAGTAAAGAGGATGCGTTGTCGAAAGTTCATTTGGTCAAACATTATGATTCCTCTCGTATTCCTGATGGGGTTTATACATTAAATTTTTTCAACTCACGTAGTTGCGACTTTAAACCGAGACACTTCCTGGCGTAAACCTTGCGCTGCCTCATTTAATTGATTAATCGCACCGTTAACTTCCCGCAAAGACTGGGCTGTTTGCGATGAAGCTTCACTTAGTTGCACCATTGCCTCGCTAATTTGCTGTGCCCCCTGTGACTGTCCCTCCATGCTGTTACCCACTTCTTGAAAGCGGGGAGTTAAGGTTTGCACTTGCTCGATAATTGATTCTAATTTCGCTCCGATATGACTGACACTTTCTACTCCCTGTTCGACTTCTTTGGTGAACTTATCCATTTCCATCACCCCTGTGGAAACTGCCCCTTGCATCTCTTTGACCATATTTTCGATGTCCAAGGTCGCCACTGCTGTTTGATCCGCTAGGCGGCGAATTTCTCTGGCTACCACAGCAAATCCTGTGCCGTACTCTCCGGCTTTTTCGGCTTCAATCGCGGCGTTAAGTGAGAGTAAGTTGGTTTGATCTGCTACTTTGGTGATCGTGGTGACAATGCTATTAATACTGTTAGCTTTATCGCTAATTACTCCCAGTTTGGCAGAGATACTGCCGGTAGAACCTGCCAACTTCCTCATGGTTGCTTCCATGTTGTTCAAGTCTTTTTGACTGTCTCCTGCTGCTTGTGCTGTGACTTGCGATGTGTGTTCGACTTGCTCGATCGTTTTGACTAGGTGTTTGGAATTGGCGGAAATTTCTCTGGCTGTGGCGGCGACTTCATTTGTTGAGGCAACCTGTTCTGTCATTGTGGCCTCTAGTTGTTTGCCTGAAGCTGCGATTTGGGTGGCCGATGTGGTAATTTGAATGCCCGATTGCTGCACTTGCCGGATTAATGAATTTAGGTTTTGGATCATGGTGCGGAAGGCAACCATTAATCTCCCTACCTCATCTCGATCCTCTGTGATTGGAACTTGAGTAGTCAAATCCCCAACAGAAACTTTTTCTGCTACCCCGACAACGCCTGCAATTTTAGCTCCCAAGGGTTTGGCTATTGTATTGCTGAAGTACCAACCAAATACCACCGCAATCGTCGGCCCAAGGATCAGACATAAGATAATCAAGAATGTGCTTGTCGCTACATCTCGCTCGGCTGTCTTCTGAGCATTGTCTGCCAATTTCTCGTTGTATGCCAGGAGTTCTAACAGTACGTTTGTTGATGAATCGAATGAAGGCTGAAGTTTTGTATTTGCATATTCATTCATTCTGGCAAGAGCATCAGAAGCTGCTTGAGCAGCTGCATACTCTGGTGTATTGCCTTTTCCTTGGTTCAATAAATCAATCTGAACTCTTCTGGGATTGCTCACACCTAATCTCAGAAATTGATCGTGTAACTGAAAGAACTGTTGATTAGTTTCTTTCCAACCGTTCCATGCGATCGCAACTTTTTGGTAGATTTTGTCTTCATCTGGATCGCGAGAAAGTTTTTGGTAAGTATTAAAGGCATCATCTATATCTTTTAATGCCTGCTGAGACCTAGTTAATTCTTGTTGTCTTTGAGACTCATTTAGCGATGTACTATTCAGCGATTTTGCAGCCCCAAATGCTCTTGCTTGTGCTTCGTTAGCTTTCCACAAATTGACTGTACTGGGAAAAGCATTTCCCGATATATTGCTGAGGTGGCCGCTCAGTCGTGAAATCCCAATCCAGCCTATTACAGCGACTATTAATACAAGTACACCCACGCACATAAATGCGGTGAATAGTCGCGCTTGCATATTCTGGTTTTTTAGCATGATTTTCGCCCCTGTTTGTGATTGTTTGTTTTTTGTTGGTTTGACTAAGTGTAAGTTTCTATTTTAGCTGACTGCTGTCCAGTTGTCTAAGATTTTTGCAGTCGTTGAATTCGTTGTCTTAGGACTGTTGCGCCAGCAACATCCCCACGATGTTCTTTGAGTAAACTTAGGTGTAAGAGTGCTTCATAGTTATTTGGCTCCAAATAAATCGCTTTTTGAAAGCATTGCTCTGCTTGTTTCTCAAACCCTCTAGCTTGATGGATTTGTCCGAGCAAGAGATAAGCTTCAACACTGGTAGAATTCTCCTTTAGATAGGTTTCGCAGAGTTTAGCTGCTTCATCTAACTGTCCGCTATCAGCTAATTTGCGTGCTGTCTCAAAATTGAGGGGTAGAGTTTGTTTTGAATTTGCCTCCTTTGGTTTAATCAAGGGTATTGTTTCGCTCTTTGGAGAACTTGGCTTTGACCGTGGACTATTTTGAGGTTGACTCGGTTTGGCAATTTCAAATAGTTGGGCGGCAGGTTTTTGCTGAGATGAATTTAAGTTATAATTTGGTGAAAATTCAACTTTATTTTTGAGAGAAAGGCTTTCTCCATTTTTTATTTGAGCGTATTTATTGTCCTCTTTACGGTAAGCAAAAGCAAAAGGATGCCGCACGGATACGAACCCTGAATCCAATATCTGTGATGTTTCAGCGTGTCCCAAAAATAACAACCCTTCTTTGGCTAATAAACGATTTAAATTGTCAATGCTCTGTTCTCTCGTAGGGCGTTCAAAATAAATTAATACGTTGCGGCAAAAGATTATATTGTAATGGGATTTTTCCCTTAAAAAGTCTGGTTCTACTAAATTGCCAGACATGAAATTAACGGCATTTTTAACCAAATCGCACAATTGATATTTATCGTCCTTTTTGGTAAAATAGCGTTTCTGAAATTCTAGGTTGTTTCCCCGAAAAGAATTTTGACTATAGATAGCTTCTTTGGCTCTAAGTAGGGAGTTTTTGCTAATATCAACGGCATCAATGCGAAACTGATTAGGAGTCAAACCTGCATTGATAAGCGTCATGGCAATTGAGTAAGGTTCTTCTCCAGAAGAACAGGGTACGCTTAGCAGACGTAAGATGCGGTGTCTTTGGGTGGGCAACCATTCAGATGTGACATAACGCTCCAAAAAAATAAAAGGTTCCCAATCTCGAAAAAACCAAGTTTCCGGGACAATTACTAATTCAACCAACTCTTCAAATTCCTTGGTTGATGTTTGTAATAGCTGGAAATAGGTTGGCAAATCAGGCAAATTACAGGCTATCCTTCGCCTTTCTACAGATCTGGCAATTTCCCCTGAGCCAAGGATGCTGGCAGCCAAACCAACTTTTTCTTTCAGCAGTGCTTCAATTGTTTCCTGGATCATTGCTCTTTATCGTTACTCCCTGCTAATAAATACTTTTGTTGGGAATCTGACAGCAGATATTCTAACCTAATGCGCTGGATCATGCCTTTATCATCCATAAGCATTTCTCCTAAATAAGGAGGGGTATTGTCTAATGGCGTTCCTGCATCGATTAAATCACTATCTGGCTTATTTAAAGTTTCGGTGACTCGTTCTGCCATCAAACCGAGGTAGCGCTTGCTGTTATCCTTCCCAAAGTAGTTGACCATGATAATCCGAGTACTCAGGTAGGAACGGCTGGGCTTGCCTTGAATTAGATGGCAGATATCGATGACTGGTACGATCGCACCTCTATATTTAAACAAACCGGCAACATAGTCAGGAACGTGGTGTATCTTTCTAAGGATGACTCTTGGTATAACTTCAACAACCTGGGAACTATCCAGAGCATAAAGATTATCCCCAACATAGAAAAGTAGCATTAACATAGGCTGGCTTTCCCTAATAATTACCTATTACCAGTCGGTTGTTTGACAACCAAAAACCTGGTATATAAAACCTTTGATTCCGTAACTCATTATACAGAGTTTTAGTGCTGACACACATAAGACTGAGAAGGTTTTTTAAATCATATAGCTGGGCTGTAGATAGATTATCACGAATTGTATAAATTATTGTATCATATTTTACCGTTTGCTGCTATTAAATCAATATTAAATAATTTATATTTCAATAAAAGGAGGAAAGGTAGGTAAAGTAGGATCTCTTTATTTAATTTAATTTTTATTTAAGCGTAAATATTAAGGAATGTTAATATGGATTGGCTGTTTTTGATAAAAATCATCCATATTGGGATTTAGCGATGACCAAGAAACCGCGCAGTCAGAGGAAAGTTAACATGGCAGTCAAGCTATGCCTAGTGCCGAAGATCACTCATTCACTCATTCAAAAATCCTTTGAGTGTAAGGCATTTCACTACTTATGAACTGGTGGGTTATTTCTGCCGCGCTGCACTAGAGTGCCCAAAAGTTTTCGGATAGGATCTTACTCCCTTCCCGGTGGAAGACTATGTATAGTGGGAGGGCGAAGCATTGCGGGATTAATCTTAATTCAAAACCGAAACGTTAATTCCGCAATGCTAATGCCTACGGCACGCTGAGCGCATCCGCGCCGCTACGCGAACGCGAACGCCCCTACATAATCTTGTGGCGGGAACGGAGTAATAGATAAAATTATTGTACAATAAAAGTTATGCAAGATTGGTGGAAAGCAACATTTCCTAAAGGTCGGCAGACCTTAAAAATTATAGATGCTAACGGGCACGCGGTTTCAATTGCTTATGGCGAAAAGGGAACAGGAAAACCGCTATTTTTAGTTCACGGTGTTGGCAGTTGGAGCTACAATTGGCGTTACAGTGTAGAACCGCTATCTCAATACTTTCGGGTGATTTGTTTTGATGCTAAAGGTTACGGATTTTCAGAAAAACCTGTGGGTCGAGAAAAACCAGATCATCAAATTATTGAATTAGAGCGAATAATGAGGGCTTTATGCGATGAACCGGCTGTTGTTGTGGCTGAATCGCTGGGCGCACTTGCTAGCCTTGCGGTTGCTGAGGTTTATCCCAAATTAGTGGCACGGTTGGTAGTAATAAATGTGTCGATTTTTCCTAAAGGTTTGCCTCATTGGGGAATGTTGCTGCTGTCTCAAATGCCGCTGGAGTTGCTGGAAACAATTGACTATGCTAGAATGACGTACTTGTTGGCACCGCTTGTACGGGAAATTATGGCGATCGAACGGCGTTCTGTATTATTCGATCCATCAAAGTTAACTGAGTTAGATTCATACTGGATAAGTTATCCGTTTATTGAACTGCCGGGTACTGTTACGAAGGTAGCAGAAGACTTACAAATAGCGGCACAGGAAATTAAATCTTTGCAAGAAAATAAACCGAATCTGATTAGTAAAATTCAAAATAATCTGGATAGTATTAAGTGTCCTACGCTGATTTTATGGGGTAAGGAAGATAGCTGGTTTCCGTATAGCGATGGGGAAAAATTGCGCGATCGCATCCCTGGAAGCAAATTACAAATTCTCCCTAACTGCAATCACGATGCGTCATCCGGTTCTCCAGATGCAGTCAACGCAGCAGTTCTTCAGTTTCTGCGGGATACCGATTTCCTTAACCAATAGGAATAGCAGATGACTCCAATTTGACCGCTAACTTGACGCCAAACTCTGCTTCAAAAGAACTTTTTTTATAATCTAAACTCCAAAGTTCCAAAGCGCAGTCATCGTCGGAATGTGACGGAAAAAGTCGGAAACAAATTTCTCGACTACCTGGGCGATATTCGCACTGCACTCGCTTAATTGCGCCAATTTCTCGGCGATCGAGTGCAACTGCTAATCGCAACAATGCACTCAACTGACTCACCATTTGTCGATGTTCTTTTGTGGGCAGGTTGCGATAGTTATCGTGCTTTTTCTTGGGGGCAGTTTTGCGGTGGTAACGAGCGAAATTGGCAATGATATCTATCTCGGTTTCCGTGTAGCCGAGTAACTCGCTATTGCGAATCAAATAGTAGGAGTGTTTGTGGTGGGCTGAATGACTCACATGGTGTCCGCAGTTGTGTAGAATTGCAGCTGCCCAGAGGAGTTCCCGTTCGTAGTCACCCCAGTTGTGCAGGGTGCCTTGGGTTTGGTCAAATAGGCTAAGGGCAAATTCTGCGACTCGCTGACTGTATTCCAGTTTGACTTGATATTTCTGGGCGCTTTTAATGACGCTACGCTGGCGGACTGAACTTTGATAGCGCAGTCGATCTTCTATTAAACCGTGAGTGAGCATCCAGTCAACTATGACGCCTTCGCGGAGACTTCGTTCGCAAATTGCGATCGCATCCCGCCCTAGCAGCGTCATTGCTTCTTGTAAAATTATGGCCCCGGCAACGATAATTTCCGATCGCCGATCCGACATCCCCGGAATGGCGGCGCGTTCTGCATAATTCATCTTTCTCAAGCGGAGAACTAGCTCGCGCAAATCTTTCAGGCTAAACTGATAGCCGTTTAGGGGAGTGGGAACCATGCCCAACTTTTCGCGGGCGATGATAATTGCTATAGTTTCAATAGTGCCAGCGGTGCCAACTAAGCGGGGAGACTCACCCGGTTTCAGATGTTCGCGCAACTCCTCGACCGATCGCTCTAGCATTCCCCGCACGTAAGCTTGCAGAGAGAGGAATTCGGCGTTGCTGATGGGGTCGGTACTGACAAATTCGGCGGTGAGCCTAACTGCGCCTATTTTAGTGCTGCTGAGACTTCGCGGTTCGTGATTATCTCCCAAAATTAATTCGGTGGAACCGCCGCCAATATCTATAATAGTGTGGGGCTGATTGTTGAATTCCATCCCTGAGAGTACGCCCAAATAAATGCGTCGCGCTTCTTCTTGTCCGGAGATTAAATCGACGCGCAACCCGATTTCAGCTTCGATTTGTTTCAAGAAGTCTCGCCCATTGGGCGCTTCCCGCACCGCACTGGTGGCGACGGCAATAATTTGTTCGGCGTTTAAGCTTTTGGCGACTTCTTGACAGCGACGTAGAGTTGCGATCGCTTTTTGCATTATCTCTGGTTTTAGGTTACCAGTTTCTGGGTCGCGATCGCCCAATCTTACCGTGTCTTTCTCTCTCTCAACGATCGTAAAAGCTGGTAGAGCAGGTATAATCCGCACCACTACCATGTGAATAGAATTTGTACCAATATCAATAGCAGCGAGAATACGGTCTTTCTCCAAAGTACCGCCAGAAATATCTGAAACTGAATTTACCATCATAAATTTATCTAGGGTTATAACCCCATTCCCTCCACAAATAAAGATATCCTATAGGGGGTAAAAGTAATGCAAATATTTAATTGATGCCATGTCGATCCAGCAAGAACTACAACCCGAACCAACCTGGCTAACCATTATTCGGCTCTTGAGGTGGGATAAACCAGCAGGACGCTTGATTTTGATGATTCCGGCTCTTTGGGCTGTGTTTTTGGCATCGCATGGCACGCCACCTCCATCGCTTGTAGGCGTCATTGTACTTGGTACTTTAGCTACCAGTGCTGCTGGTTGTGTAGTTAACGATTTATGGGATCGGGATATCGATCCGCAAGTGGAAAGAACGCGATCGCGCCCCCTCGCTGCTCGCGCTTTGACTGTACGCACGGGCATTGCAGTAGCATTTGTTGCTATGATTTGCGCTGGTGTTTTAGCGTTGTATCTCAATCCTTTAAGCTTTTGGCTTTGCGTGGCGGCTGTTCCGGTTATTGTATTTTATCCTACAGCCAAGCGGGTGTTTCCCGTGCCCCAGTTGGTGCTTTCTCTAGCCTGGGGTTTTGGAGTGTTGATTAGCTGGAGTGCTGCGATCGCGCATTTAGAACCTGCCACTTGGCTTCTCTGGGGTGCTACGGTACTCTGGACGCTGGGATTCGATACGGTTTATGCCATGAGTGACAGGGAAGACGACCTGAAGATTGGCATTAACTCCAGCGCGATATTCTTTGGTCGTTACGCCGCTGAGGCTGTTGGCATTTTCTTTATCGGTACAGCTGGTTTGCTAGGGAGTCTCGCTGTCGTCATGCAATTGCATTGGAGCTTTTGGCTATCGCTGGGGATAGGTATTTTAGCATGGGTTTGGCATTATTCCCGATTGCGACAAGAAGATTTACCAAAACCAGTTTACGGTGAAATCTTTCGGCAGAATGTCTGGATTGGCTTTATTTTACTTGCTGGTGCGATCGCAGGAACTTTGTTGTGATTTGACACTCTGCGCTCCTGAGAGACAAATATGTAGGGGCACGGCGTCGAGATATTTTGCCGTAGAAAATAAGGTTAATTAGCTGTGCTATTACACAACCATATTCCTGCGTACCAAACAAATTGTTTCTTTCATCTATAACGGGCATTGGGCATTGGCAGAGGAGCAGGAGAAATAACAAATAACAAATAACTAATGACTAATGACTAATGACTAATGACTAATGACTAAGGAGATCTGACAAATGACTATTTCATATAGCCAACTCCCTACCCAAATTGAGTACCCAGATGAGGATGGTAAGCCGATGGCTGAAAGCGATCAAGCACGTAACTATCTCACCTATGCTGTTGAAGTACTGAGGATTTATTTCCAGAACAGAACGGATGTTTATGTTTCTGGTAATTTGTTTATTTACTACGAAGAAGGGAACCCATCCTCAGTTATATCACCTGATGCGTTTGTAGTTTTTGGAGTAGAAAAACGGGAGCGTCGTTCCTACAAAACTTGGGAAGAAGAAGATAAAAACCCTGATTTTGTTTTGGAAATCACCTCAAAAAGTACCCGCAGCCAAGACCAAGGTGCTAAGAAAGGAATATATGCTTTTCTGGGAGTGGGTGAATATTTCCAATATGACCCAACTGGCGATTATCTTAATCCCAGACTCCAAGGTTTACACTTAGTTGAAGGGAATTACTTACCTTGTTCGGCAACAGTTTTACCTGATGGTACTACCTCCATATCCAGTGAAGTGTTGGGGTTAGAATTGCGACTGTTGCCATCTGGTGAATGGCGTTTTTATGACCCAGTGGCGGGTAAAACACTATTGACTCATCAGGAGGAAGTTGCCGCAAGACAGGCAGCTGAAGCGCGTATTGCTGAACTGGAAGCGCGTCTCCGTGCTTTGGAAGATCGGTAAGCCGGAAATGTGGGAAAATGGAAAATTACGATCGCGTTGAGTTGTAGTAAATAGCATCTATGTCTATTAAAGTTGGAGATATCGCTCCTGATTTCACCCTAACTTCCCAAAACGGCTCACCAGTCAGCCTTAAGGATTTTCGCGGCCCAAAATGCGTTGTCCTCTATTTCTATCCAAAGGATGACACGCCGGGATGTACGGCTGAATCTTGTGCTTTTAGAGATAGCTATGAAACCTTCAAAGATGCTGGTGCAGAAGTAATTGGCATCAGCGGCGATTCATCAAATTCCCACGCTCAATTTGCAAGTAAGTATCAGCTTCCCTTTACTTTGTTGAGCGATACTGGCAATCAAGTCCGAAAACTATACGGCGTTCCTTCTACTTTAGGAATTCTTCCCGGACGAGTTACCTATGTGATTGACCAAAATGGAGTTGTTCAGCATATCTTTAACTCGCAGTTAAACTTCAAAGCTCATATTGAAGAGTCTCTCAAAACACTGGGAGAGCTTCAGAAGGGCTAGGGGTACTAGGGACTAGAAGCTAGGGGAAGAAGGTTCTAGAATCCGCCAACGTTTCAGGAATTAAGAACGTCCTGACTGCCAGAGCGGTTGCTATAATTGAACAAGAAAGAAACCCGGTTTCTTTATCATACCGGGTTTCTGCCTCAAATTCATCCGCGTTTATCTGCTTTAATCTGCGGTAAAAGAATCCCAAATATGGAACTTTTACAGCAGTCTAATCTCCCTCTAACCAAGCTGACAAATCATCCAGACTGCTAAAATCCAATAACGCCTCACTTAAATCTTCCAGCACAGATAACGGTAAGTTAGAAATGTGCTTTCTGAGATCATCAGATAAATTTCCAAAGCGGCGCGATAAAAGACGGAGAACCAAATTAACAGCTTCCTGTTGCTGTCCTTCTTGACGACCTTCTTGACGACCTTCTTGACGACCTTCTTGACGACCTTCTTCTTTAGCTTCCCGGTATACTCTGGTTTCTTCTAATTGCAGTCCTAGCATTGCTTCTACCTCCCGCCGACTTAAATTAGTAAACTTGTAGACCATAATTGTCGCGATCGTATCTATTATGGCGCGACTTGCTTCTGGTTCGGTAACTTCTTGTTGTGCGCGTCCCAGTAAATATCGTGCTTCTTCTGGTGCTTGTTCTTCCTCTAGGATTGTCAGCACCATCAAAGCTATCCCTAACGGTAACTGGCGAATCTCTCCCAGTTCATTCAGGTACACCCGATGCACTTGGTCACAGTTTAGCAGCGCTTGGTAGGGATGAGTATCACTCTGTTCGATACTGCGTGTTGGATAAATCACTACCGCTTGCCAATTAGAATAACGCTCTCGATTACGGTAGAAATACAAAAACGCTTCACCGAATAGGCGTTCGTATAAGCGTTCGTCTTTCTGAAATTGTACCTCGCAGAAGTAGATGATGCCTGCATTGTCAGTATCTGGTGGCAGAAATACGCCATCAATTTCAAATTTTGGTTCTTTGACTGCTACTGAGTCAAAGCGGTATGCGCTGGCATTTGTAGGGGGCGTTGGGAGTAACTCGAACAACAGGGTAGGGGACTGTTGGAAGAGTTTGTAAAATATTGAGTCTCGCCGCATAGAAGTTTGTAGCGGATGGAGCGAGATCTATTGTACTGTTTAGCGATCGCCTAATTCACATTTTCCAGGGAGCGATCGCATGAGAAAAACAACGATCGGCGTGATGGGGCCAGGTGTCAATGCCACACCATCGGATTTGCAATACGCTTATGAATTGGGCAAACTCATCGCGGAAGAGGGATGGGTGTTGCTGACTGGCGGTAGAAATGCCGGTGTGATGGATGCCGCCAGTAAGGGTGCAAAAGCCGCAAATGGTTTAACTGTTGGCATTCTACCTGGGAATGATACTGGCAATGTCTCGGAAGGGGTGGATATTGCGATCGTAACTGATATGGGGAATGCTCGTAATAATATTAATGTGCTTTCTAGCGATTTAGTTATTGCTTGTGGGATGGGTGCGGGAACTGCTTCGGAAGTTGCCCTTGCCCTCAAAAGTGACAAAAAAGTTATTTTGTTAAAAAATACCGAAGAAAGTAAAGCTTTTTTTAGTAATTTATCGAAAGATAACGTTTTTATTGCTGAAAATCCTCAGCAAGCCATTCAGACTGCTAAAGTAATAGTAAATAATACCTAATCACCAGTCCAAAGACTGATTCCGAGCGCTTTTTTAATCTACCACTAGGAATAAAACGAAGAATATCAAACTATATTTATGTTTGTACTAAACAAATATAACCTTTCTGCGGCGGTACGCGATGCCTGGTAGGCAGGGATACGATCGACATATTAAGAGTTTAAAAGCTGGCGGTGTATAATATGAAAAACAATTTTACGGCCTTAACCCATCGTACAGGAACTTCTATTGCGCTTGCCAAAGTTAGCACAAAAGTTTTTACAGCTTTAGCGATCGCTCTTAGCTTATCCGTATCAGCAAACGCCCAACCCACAGCCCAGTCTGGAAACTCTCGTACCAACCAATCTCAAATACCTGCCATAGTATATCTACCCGACGTGCAATTGCAACGGTTGGCACCCCAAGAAGTTGCTGTAGCAGCCAATCAGCCAGTAGCCGATGCCGTCGGTAAGATTCTCCGAGCTTATAGGGGTCAGAATGTTGGCATCACAGGGTATAACGTGAGAATTAACCCATCTACCCACGAAGCTAGAATTAATTTGATCGTCAAAGATCCTCGCGGAGCCGAAGTTTTTGAAGGTTTGAGCGGTGCCAATCAATATGCTTTGTTTGAAGCGATTCGGCAAACACTTCTGAGCCAATCTGTTTTCAATATCCAGGAAATAACTTTTACCGCTAACGGTAAACCTTTTGATATGTGATTGGTCATTGATATGGCACGATCAATCTGATTCAGAGAAGGAGAAAGTACATGAGTGATCTCGTCAAATTGTCTGTTGTCATCGTTAGTTAAATTTTTACCGCAGATGAAGACAGATGAACGCAGATGAACGCAGATAATAAGAATTAAGAATAAAAACACGAATTTTTTAGGTAACCGATGCGTAAGGACATGATATAATTTGTTCAATCATGACTGTTCCTTTCAATTAGCGCCGCAATGGTTTTGATTAATTCGTTGGGTTCGATCGGTTTAGCAAGATGGTGTTGAAATCCAGCTTGTAGAGCCTGCTGCTGGTTGAAGTCTCCGGCATAAGCAGTGAGGGCGATCGCTATAACGTTTCCACCTTGCTCTGGCGATAATGCCCTGATTTGCTGGATCAACATATAGCCATCCATATCGGGCATTCCGATGTCGCTTAACAAGACGTTGGGTTTGAATTGCGTTAACGCCGCAAATCCTTCACCTGCTGATGTGGCTGTCATCACCTCCGCTCCTGCCTGCTCCAACACAAACGCCACAAACTCTCGTGAATCTTTTTCATCATCAATGACCAAAACTTGCACGCCGTTCAAATCAAATGATGATTCAGAAGATGAGCTATCGAGATTGACGGCAGGTTGAATGGGCATCAACGGCAGCCTCACAGTAAAAGTGGCTCCCTTTCCTTCGCCAAGACTCTCTGCTTGAACCGTTCCGCCGTGCAATTCAACCAGGTGACGCACGATCGCAAGCCCCAGCCCCAGTCCGCCAAACTTGCGAGTTGTGGCACCGTCTTCTTGCCGGAAATGGTCAAACACATGGGGTAGAAAATTGGGATCGATGCCCTTGCCGGTATCGCGGACGGTAATCTGTGCGTAATCCTCGGTGCGGTTCAATCCAATCTCGACTCGCCCGCCCTTTGGTGTAAACTTCACAGCATTCGAGAGTAAATTCCACACAACTTGCTGTAATCGAGCGGCATCACCTGACACCTGCCCAACCTCCGCATCAAGATGCGTCTCGATTTGGATGAATTTTGATTCTGCTGCGAGTCGCACCGTTTCCAATCCTGCTTGAATGATTGGAACGAGATTGATTGGGCAAGGGTTCAAACTCAGCTTGCCTTGCAGAATCCGGGAAACATCGAGCAGGTCTTCGATCAGTTCTGATTGTAGCTTGGCATTGCGTTCGATCGTCGCCAGAGCTAAAGCAGTCTTAGCTTCATCGAGTTTGCGGGTTTGCAAAAGCTTTGACCAGCCCAAGATCGGGTTGAGGGGCGATCGCAACTCATGCGACAGCACAGCCAAAAACTCGTCTTTGATGCGGTTGGCGTTCTCTGCTGCCTCTCTTGCGGCTTGTTCTTGTTGTAAGATTCGTTCACGATCGCGTTCGGTTTGAACGCGATCGCTAATGTCGTTCGAGATGCCAATTAGCCCAATCACTTCACCCGCTTCATTTCGGTAGGGAACTTTCATTCCCAAAAACGTCCGAATGCCATCGGGAGATTCTTCCACCACTTCCATTTGCCCAGATTCCATGATGCGCCGATCGTTTTCCATCACTCTGGCTGCATCTTCGGACGATGGGTAGAGATCGCAATCGCGATAGCCAATGACTTGGGCCGCAGATTTGCCGAATACCTCCAGCGTGGCGGGGTTGGCAAAAATAATTCGTCCCTGTCGATCTTTGACGAAAATCGGCGTTGGAGCGGATTCGTTGATTACGCTCAAAATGGCGTTCTTTTGGCGAAGTTCGTCTTCAAGCTGTTTGAGTTCGGTGATGTCAGTCGAGGTGCCACACCATTTACGGACTTGACCTCGATCGTCGAGAATCGGGATGGCACGAGTGAGAAAATAAACATAGCTGCCGTCCGGTCGGATTAAGCGAAACTGCGACTGATAGGGCGATCGCGTTTCCTGTGCTTGAACGAAGTTAGCGGAAAGTTGCTGATTATCTTCTCTTGGAATGAGTTGCTCCATCAGAGTGCGATCGCGGCTCTGCTCTAAAGTCAGCCCCGTGTATTCTGTCCAGCGATCGTTAATGAACTCTAAAGACCCGTCCGCATTAGAAACCCAAACGATTTGCGGCATGGCATTGGCAAGCTGGCGAAATTCAGCTTCGCTCTGACGGAGTTGCTGGACTGCTCTGGTATGCTCAATGAGCGACCACAGCCGAGCCACGATTTCTTGCAGCAGTGCTACTTCATCCTCTAGCCAGTGCCGCACTGTTCTAGCATTGACAACCAGCAGCGCGACCCAGCGTCCTTCATACAGGCAAGAAACTGCGACCAAGGCGCGAGTACCAAACGAAATATAGTTTGCGGCTAAGAGTGCCGTGTAAGGATTGGTCGTCACATCCGAGACAACGACGGTTTGACCCGCCTGATACTGAACTAGCAGATCTGGCGAAGCGAAATCTGACAAACGATGAACGCCAATAACGCTGGGAACCTCTTGCCGCCGCCACTCTTGCTCGACGATTGCTAACCCATTGTCAGAATTGATAGCGTGCCAAACACATCGATCGACGTTGAGATATTCTCCTAACCAACTCATCGTTTCCCACAGCATCTCATCAGCGTTGGATAGTTGACGTAACCGAGCATCAAGCTGATTGAGAAACTGCTCGTTCAGTTCAGCCCGTTTGCGATCGTCAATGTCGGTATTAGTGCCAAACCATAGCACCACTTCACCTTGCTCGTTCCGAATCGGCATAGCGCGGGACAGAAACCAGCGAAATTGTCCATCTTGACCGCGCAGCGGAAAAATATCTTCCCAAGCTTCGCCGGTCTCAATGTGGCGACGGAATTTTGTCACGACGCGATCGACGTATTCGGGATGATGCACGGTTTGCCAGCCCCACCCTGCCATTTCCTCTAGAGTTGTGCCCGTGTAGTCAAACCAGCGCCGATTGTACCAAAAGATCCAGCCGTTTTCGTCTGCTATCCAGGCAAACTGGGCGATGTTGTCTGCCAGGGTGCGGAACCGAGATTCGCTTTCTTGGAGTGCCGCTTCTGCCTGTTTGCGATCGGTAATTTCAGCAATGAAAACTGTTAATCCAGTAGGCGAAGGGTAAATCCGGTGAGCGTGCCAACAATTCAAAGGAAGATAAAAGTAATCAAACTGGAGAGGCGTTTGTTCGCTGATTGCCCGGTGGAATTGCACGTAAGCATCGGTGTCAACGGCATCCGCAAACAACTCCCAGACATTCTGCCCCAGAAGCGCTGACCGCTGCATTTTAACTATTTCACAGTAGCGATCGTTGACGTAGGTAAACCGCCAGTCGCGATCGAGAACATAAAACCCATCATTGATGCTAGAAAGCACCGTTTCCAGGTTTTCTCTCGCCGCTTTCGCCTCAGCCAATGCCACTTGCTCTCTACTTACCGCTGCCTGCAAAGCCTGTAAGTTTTCCCTGGCGTTTTTTAGAGCAGCACGCCGCAATTGATTGAGTAAACCGATCGACCCTGCCGCTGTTAAAAACGTACTTAACCGAACGACGGTTCCTAAATTGAGAATTTGCAGTGAATAGAATGGCTCAATGAAGAAGTAGTTGATTGCCAGCGTAGACAAAACCGTTGCTAACAGCCCAGCCTTCCAGTCACCATACCAGTAGCTCACCATTACCGCCGTCAGAAATAGGGGCGTTATAGTTGGATAGAGCCACGGTAAAAGTAACAGGGTCATCCCCAGCGCCAGAGCAACACAGAGGAACGCCACACCATAGGAGCGCAGTCGAATCTTCCCGATGATTTCCCTCCCTACTCTCGGTGATGTCCTCTTACCGTCCATCTTCCTGCTCCGCTAGCTGTGCAATTAGACTGAGTAGCGTTTGCGACCAGTCCGTGCTGCGTAAGGCACACGCGAAGTGTGCTTGCATCAACGACCCTATTTCCCTGCCATTCGCAAAAAGCTCTTCAGTCATGCTGCTTTAACCTCATTCACGACAACTGTCAGGCAAGGCTTGGCAAGGAAAATTCGATCGCAGCCTTGGAGTAAAGAATGAAACAGAAGTTAGTATAATTTAGTATTGAGACAAGTCACTTAAAGTATTAAAAAGTATTGGCTGATTTTAGCATATATGTTATAATATGTTCCCAACATGACCAAAAAACAATTCAGCTAGTTGAAAAGCATATTATCGCTCGAAACCACTGGCTATACAAGCAGCTAGATAATTTGTGCAATATTTATAAGAACCTTTTCAACTACGCTAACTATTATGCCAATTCAAAAATTAAAAAAGTTTTGGACTTTGGAAAAAGAGGGGGACGCTTCATGTCATACCAAATCCGTTTGCCTAACCTCTTTTTTACCCGACGACTCTCATTCGCGGCTTGCGCGTGCAAAGCCCGCCTGCGCGGACTTCAAGAAAAAGGGGGTATTTAACCCGGATTTGGTATCAAATGGCCGCGTAGTAATAATATCAATGTGCTTTCTAGTGATTTAGTTATTGCTTGTGGGATAGGTGCGGGAACTGCTTCGGAAGTTGCGCTGGCATTTAAAAGTAATAAAAAAGTTATTTTCTTAAATAGTAATGAGGAAAGTAAAGCTTTTTTCATAAGTTTTTCAAAAAATAATATTTTGATGGCTGACAATGCTGAGATGGCGGTGCAAATTGCGAGAGAAATAGTAGTAGCACGGCATGATTAATGTAATTGAGAGGGGGACAATTTTTTTTGATGCTGTGCTACTACAATTGATTTTAAGCCGAAATAAGGTAGTTGTCCGAGAAACTAATTTTCCGTCCTTCAAATTGACCAGCCTCGAAGTAGTGGATCAATCCGCTATATAATCCGCGATCGTCAACACCTGCTTTCACATCTGGATTTTGTCCGAGGTAATAGTTTTCATCAAATAGCAAGCGGTAAGAACTATTATCCGATGAACTGCCTTTGCGTCCTTCATTTACTCCCCAGAGTATGAAGTGATCGAAGGCGTTATCGAATCCGCCTACATCAACAGCTTGTTTGACATCAGTATTTTGACCGATATAATAGGTTTCATCAAACAGACGAACTCTCAAATCGCGGTTTTCGAGTATGCCATGAGTGGTGAAGTGATCGAATACCTTTTCAAATCCGCCGTTGTTATAAGCATCTCGGACATCGGGATAAAGGGTGAGATAGGTTTTGTCGTCAAAGACTAATCGGTTGGTAGTGCCAATTTGTACTCCTCCGATAGCATTGATAGTGACTGAAGCTTGGTCATCTTCGTTGGGATTATTGTTATTGGGAGTAGAATCAGAGTCAGTTTCGCTAACAGCTGTTACTGCTGCTGTCGTGGGAATGATGCCTGCATTGTTGACTTTGGCAACAATATTTAGAGTGCGGGTGAGATTATCTCTAATGTTGCCTACATCCCACACACCTGTATTGCTGTCGTAAGTTCCCTGAATGCTGTTAGCAGATACAAAGTTTAGTCCAGTGGGTAATATGTCTGTTACTTTAACACTGCTAGCAATTCCTGGCCCTTTGTTTGTGAGCGTGAGGGTAAAAGTAATTTGATCCCCTACATTGGGATTAGCTTTGTCTACAATTTTGGTTAATTCTAGGTCAGCACCAGTAGGTGTTACTGGATTAACTATTGTCCTTTGAATGAGGGAATTATTGGCAGAGTTGGAGTCAATTTCGTTGCTGGTAACGGTGGTAGTCTTAGTGAAAGTGTCAGCAGCAATGGAAGTAGCAGTAACGGTAACTGTTGCTGTCTCACCGCTGTTAAGTTCCCCTAGTTCAGCAGTAACGATACCGTTAGTTTCAGCGGCTAAACCTTTGCTAGAAGTAGTAGAAACATCCTTTACTCCTGATGGCAAGTTGTCAGTTAGGGTAACACCTGTAGCTGTGGTAGGGCTATTGTTGGTGACGCTAAAGTTGTAGGTGAGTTTTTTTCCTAGATCTACAGTGTTAGTAATTCCAGTTGCGCTAAGGGCAAGGTCAGTAGTAATTGGGTCAACGGAGGTGTCAAGGATAGCTACATTGTTTGTAACATCAGAATCAAAAGTTTTACTCGTCACCTTAGCAGTGCTGGTGATGGTTCCCGTTGTCTGCGGGGTAACGGTAACTTTTACTGTTTTGGTTTCACCGTTGTTTAAGTTGCTAAGGTCAAAGATGAGATCGTCGCCTAACTGTTGAGTGGGGTTAACACTAGCAGAAACGAAGGTTACATCTTCCGGCAGAGTATCAATGAGAGTCACTCCCTTAGCGTTATTAGTGCCTTTATTGGTTACGGTGATTGTGTAGTCTACATTATTACCTACAACAACTGGATCTGCACTAGCTATTTTGCTAACAGATAAATCTGTCGATTCAGTGACTTTCACTTGTTGGGTAGAATAACTGAAAACAGGAGGATTATTTTCGTCTCTGATAATAGAGTAAACGTAATAATCTCCAGTTGGTAAGCCTTCTGTGTTCCAAACAAAACTGCCTGCACCGTCACTTTCAGCAAGATTCCTAATAATTGGTATGCCATCAAATCCCTGATTGTCAGTGTCGTAGAATAAACTAACTTCTGCATTGGAGTCAGCATCCAAGGCTTTGTAGTTGATTGTCACCTCAGAACCAGTTGAATTTGAGGATAGATTAGTCACTTCAACGACGGGCTTGACTGCATCACGGAAGGCGCTATATCTTACATTTCCTAACCCAGTGGGATTAAGCACGTTAATATCCCATACTCCGGGTGTTGGATTGTAGACTATAACGCCCTTAGTATTTGAGCCTGTGAGGTCATTAACAACTGTAATGTTGTTAGCTGCGAAATCAGATTCATTCAAAATAGTGCCATTTGGCAACTTAACTTGAATTGGTACGTTATTAGCAGCATTTTCCCAATTAGCGCCAAGAATAACCCAGTTTGTACTAGGGTTAACTATAAAGCTATTGGTTTCAGGTATATTTTTAGCACCTGGTCTGAGAGCGTAATTGCCATCTAAGAATAAGGTGAGAGTAAGGTCAACTGGCAATCCGGGTAGTTTAGCCCAACCGGAAAGATAATCATTAGAAAGCTTGCCATCGTTAGAATATTGGATTTCAAAGCCTCCTTGTTGTAGTGGTTCGCGTTGATATTTACGAATCACTTCTGCAAAAAGTCCTAATTCATTAGGAATAGGTAGATTTTGAGGAACTTGAAGTGTTGCGTTTCCGCCCATTGTCAAGTCTAAATTAGTGTTGGCTTTGAAATTGGCTTGTGCCTTGACAAATCCGCCAAGTGCTGAAAGATTAAAATCCCTTACCTCTAGGAAGCCTTTGTTCCAATTGAGTTCAGCTGTAGCTTTGCCATCTCCTAGTATTCCACCCAATACTTTTGCAATACCGTCTGCCTTTAAACGATCCCGATTCAAACTGCCATCGATGTCAATATCCAATATTGACACTGATTGGTTCCCACCAGCCCAAGATGGTAGAGGAATATTAATTTCTTGACCAACATTTGTGAATCTCACACCACCATTAAACACAATTTGATCTGGTTTCGTCAGATCCTTTACTCCACCTTTTATCCGCCTCAGATTCAAACCTGTATTGAAAACAGGTAAATTTAGACCGTCTACATCAAATGCTAGGGAGTTTAATTGTCCGTTTTCAAACTCTAACAGACCACCAATTCCTATGTGGTTTGGTATCAAGATAGAAGCTTGCCCACCAACCTTGTTTTCAATTGAGTTATATTCAAGTTTAGCTTGTCTAATTTCCCATACGTCAGGAACAATTAGAATATTGTCCACTGAAAGCGCACCAACTACATCAAATCCACTATCTTTAATTCGGAAGAAGTTGTCTCCAGCCAAGTCAGCAGTGAATCTGGACAGCCCTACTCCTAGCGGAAATATTAAAGACGCTTTGCCTTGAAGCTTTAATCCCTTGTCTTCCTTCTTTATACTGAAACCACTTGGCTCAAGCCTGACACCGCCGAGTTGAAACGGAGGTACAGGTATTCCAATCAGACCATTCTCATAGTTCAAGAAGTTTGTGTTTGCTGCACTAGCTAACTCTCTTAGGGCTGGTACTAAATTTCCTCCAAGTCTTACTGACCCAACATAACGGTTCCCTCCCACATCAAAGTTGTCTACTCCTGTTCTGATTTCTTCAACTTTACCTCGGAAAAATAGAGAACTGTTGAGAGCCAAAGATCCAAGCTTTTGTATCGTCGGTTTTTCGGGTAAAGTATTAGCTGCATTCAAACTAAATATTGATGTAGATGCTACTGCCATCAGTGTCAAAAACTCTGGATCTAGGTAAGTAAACAAAGGACTATTGAGCCAAGTTACCGTGTCATACTTTTGTGAAGCTAACCCTGATGTTTTCTTAATAGCATCATTAGTCTTTAAAGGGGCATTGTATCCAACATCTTCAACAAGGAGCGGATTTAAGTGTCTGTTTGTGAAGCCGTTTAAAGTCCGAATGATAGGATCTTTGTCATCTGCCCAATCAGAAGCGGAAAATATTTCGTAGGAACCTTGTAAAAACTCTTCACCTCCCAGACTTACGAAGTCACCAGCAGCAATGTAATGCTTAACACTTTCAACTAAACCTCTCCTGAATTTGTCAGCTTGTTGCTTAGAAATTCCAGGAGAGTTAAAGGTGACGATTTCTCCTAATTGTCCGCCCTTTTCTGTAAATTCAGCAGCAAGCATTTGTGCCAATGCACCACCCAAGCTATGACCAACTATATCTATATCAGGTCGTTTTTTATCTTCTAACCATTTGATCACTTCTTGTTGATTATTTTCAAACTGGTTGAAGCCTACTCCTCGCGCATCAGCATCAGCAAAAACATCTGCAAATAATTCGTCTGGATTAAGGTCTGTGCCACGGAGAACCAGAACAGGAGGTTTTCCTTTGTCAGATGTCAAGCCCAGCGCATAAAATCCTGTTTTTCGTTTGCCCTCTTCATTAAAGATTTTATCAATCTTATACCCATATTCTTGCACGATATCGGACGGTAAAAAATCTTTGTAGCTAAATGACTCCTTATCTTGTGCTTTGAGTTTAAAAACTTGAGATTCTAGCGGCAAATTTGCTGTATCAAAATTTTTGTAGACCGTATCTTTGGCTAAAAACTCGTAAAGGGTATGCTTATTAGGGATGTCGATCGTAGTGCCGTTTTCTCCAGTTCCGGTTGGTGGAGTACCAGTGTTTCCAGTGCCGCCGCCTGGTGGGGAAACATTAGGTGAACTAACATTAGAAGTATCAACCGAATAATCCCACTCAGTACGAGCGTCATCTTGATTGGCTGTCAGAATTAACGTAACCTCATCTGAGTTTCCCTTAAACGGAACTTTTACAACCTTCGGTGGAGGATTTTCTGATGGGTTAAGTCCTCCCGTACTTTCAAACCCCGAATCAAAAATTACTTTTCCTTCATAAAGTAGCTGTACCTTGTCGGGAATCGTAAAAGTTCGATAGGACAAATTAATTTCACCCTGAGTACCACCTAATTTAATAACTTCCGTGTCTCCTTCAACACCACCAATCCTTGATTGAAAAGGAACATTAACAGCTTGTTCAATCTGGACAACTTCCCCATCTAAGATGATACTTGCTGTATCATCCTCAGCTTTGATCCGCTGCAACTGTTCAGCTTCAATCTTTTCACCCCGAACTAGCGCCGAAAAAATTTCTCCTTCATCCCCTGGAGTATCTGCATCATTCAACTGAGTGTCTACAGCATGAGCAATTTCTTCCAAAAGCACACTCGCAACTGTTTCGGTGTTAGCAGCATTTTCAGTTAAGAATTCCCGCGATAAATAAATAGTGTTATTAGCAGCAGCAAACGCTCCTTTTGCACCATTAATTTCAGCGTAATTGCGAATCTCAATCTTAGGAAAACTGCTAATATTTCCCGCTACCCAAGCTTTCGCCAAAGCATCAGCATCTGCAACATTGAAGCTGTTGCCAAAAGCTACCTGCATCTTTGCACTAAAATCAGGAGCAGTTGCAAACCCTTTTAGCAAATTCTGTGCAGTTTGTAAAGGCTCTTTTACTGTTTGTAATGATACTGCTGTACCACCTGTCAGCAAATCCTTACCAGCCAAACTATCTGTAAGCTGTCGATCTTCTGCAATACCAGTGATGGGATCTACAACTAGACGCAGGTCATCGTTGAATAACTTTTGCATATCACACCTCACAAAGAAAAGAAACGGTTTTTGATGTCGATCGAACTTTTGCTCTAGAGCTTTCTTACGCCTTGCACTATAGAGAGCAAATAGGCATCAGACTCGCTCCTGTCTATCTATCTGGTTTAGGGTTCGATTTTTATGCGGCAAATCGTTGATTGTAATAAATCTTTACAAAAATCGGCGGATAACATATATCCGCCGCTAGTTACGCCGATCGCAACTCCAGTGAGAACGTCTCGATCGGCCCTGTGGAAATCACTTAAATCAATAAAGGTACTACTTGCGAACAAAGAAACCCGGTTTCTCCAAGAAACCGGGTTTCTGGGCTGGTGCTTATCCGAATAATCACTTAGGTATAAATTACTAGGGGCGCTTTCAGGAGCTAAAAAAATCGAGACGCTCTCAGCCCTTTAGGGCTGAGAGCGTCTCAAAAAATCTGATTCCTTGATATTGCGATCGCCTTGTGCAAAAGTTGTATCAACGCAGGTAAGTCTTTTAACGTTCATTTTATTTACACTAATTCTGCATCTTGCTTAAGGAAGAATATACCAAAAAACCTGTCACCTTAAATCCGTAAAATTACTGAATTTATCTGTATAATCTCGTAAGACACAAGTACTGTTCGTTCCCAAGCAAGTTTTGTAATTGCGCGGAAAAGCGATCGCAGAGGAGATTGGATGTGCGATCGCGCTCAAACCCTGCAAAATAGAAAAGTAGGTCAAAAAACAGCATCATGAAAATAAAAGTCGTCTTAGAACCCAGTGAAGAAGGGGGATACACCGTCTATGTTCCCTCTCTTGCAGGCTGTATATCTTAAGGAGAAACAATTGAAGAAGCATTAGAAAATATTCAAGAAGCGATCGAGCTTTACCTCGATCCAATAGAAGAGGATACACAAATATGACACCTGAACTCGAAACCACTCAAAAGAGTCTCTATGAAACTGATTATGTACGCTGGGTTGAAAACACAGTAGAGCAACTGCGTACCCAAAACTACGATCGTGTAGACTGGACAAATTTGATCGAAGAAATTGAGGATATGTCAAGACGGGAGAAAAAAAGCCTCAAAAGTAACCTTGTAGTGCTTCTGCTTCATCTTCTGAAATGGCAATATCAACCAGAGTATCGCAGCGGTAGTTGGCGAGGTAGCATTCGGGAACATCGCAGACGCATTAACGAGGATTTGAAGGATTCACCGAGTTTGACACCTTACTTACAAGAGGTATTTGCCGAATGTTATGCGAATGCTCGCCTTCAAGCAGCAGATGAAACGAGTTTGTCACTGGAAAATTTTCCACTGGATTGTCCTTACGCAGGGGAACTAGCGATCGATCCCGATTTTTTACCAGACTAAAAGTGTTGAAATCCTCGATCTAAAGTAAGAACTTCATCAGGATAACAACCAGCAATATCGACTAACCGCACATCATCATCGCTGGTAATTCTTCCCACGATCGCAGCACCCTCTCCCAATCTTTCCACGAATATCTTAGCTGCTTCTAAGGGAAGACACAATACTAATTCAAAATCTTCTCCACCATACAATATCCATTCCATTGCTTTATCTGGCGATATCCAATTATGAAAAGCGGGTGGAATGGGAATGTCCGATCGCTCAATTCTTCCCCCCACACCACTAGCTGTGCAAATCTGCACGATCGCATCTACTAAACCATCGCTGCTATCCATTCCCGCAACTTCTATTTTGGATTTTGGATTTTGGATTTTGGATTCGGAATGTAAAATTTCCCAAAGGATTGGTAAAACATCTAATCTAGGTTTTGGACGTTGATGCGCCTGAATTAATGATTTTCTCTCCCCATTCCTGAGATTTTCTCCTAATTCGGGATGTAATAATAATTCTAAACCCGCTCTCGAAGCACCGTGAACGCCAGTAACAACGATCGCATCTCCCACTTTTGCATTGGAACGGCGGATAATCCGATCGGGAGAAACTTCGCCAAAAGCGGTAATTGATACAGTAACGACAGGCGATCGGACCACATCTCCACCCAAAATCGCCGCATTATATTGTAGCAAACATTCTCTCATTCCGCAGTAAAGTTCCTCAACCCAACTTACAGCTGTATCGCCGGTAATTGCCAAACCAACTGTAATACCCAAAGGGGTTGCACCCATCGCCGCCAAATCGGATAAATTTGCAGCAACAGCACGCCATCCCGCGTCTTGTGGAGAGGTAGTGCGATCGCTAAAATGCACCCCATCCACCAACATATCAGTCGTCACAACTAAATATTGTCCCGGCTGAGTTGCGATCGCCGCCCCATCATCACCCACAATATCTGGCGGACAGAACCCCTGCAATCCTTTCAGAAGTCCTTGTTCGCCGACATCTCCAACTTTTAAAACAGGCGATTCATCGGTCACAACTGAATTTTCCGACTTAACTTCTTGGAAATTATGCACCTATTGCAAGTTTGTTGCATTTAGCACAGACGGGGATGCGATCGCACCCCACCTTAGTTATGTCCGCGCAAGGCAATCATGCGACTTTCAAAAAGTTGCCCCACCGCTTCTGTCACCGTTTTGAGTACATGGTCGTCGCATTCTTTCAGAAACGCTTCTGCCTCTTCAATATTTACTTTTTCAATATTCGCTTTAAAAAACTCCTTAGCTCGCTGTAGTAGGTATCCACCAGAGTCAAACCCGATAGATTTAATGATAAACGTAGTTAAAGGAGAATTTTTCAGATCGTAAGGAGAGTCTTTATTTCGTCCCTTTGATAACAACTCTAACACATCCTTTTCTACAGCATTTTTAGGTTCATGGCCTTCAATTACATCTGGAATAAAATTCTCCAAAGCGGCTGACTTTACTTTTATATCTGGTAATTCTCCCATCATAGTAGAGATAGGAATATCTCGTCCCATCCGATAGGAAAGCGCCTCAAGGATAGCGATCGTAGTTAGCTTACTTCCCAGATAAAGCTTCGCCACCTCAATATTCCTTCTAGTTCTTTCAACCAAGTCGCGATAACTTTCATCATCCGGCTCACCCATAAACTGCTGGAAAACCACCTCCGGTTTGAGGAAGTTCATAAATCCTTCCATCTTTTGCAGCGACTTGCGATATCCCTGAACCGTGTAGGAATTGGCATTAAGGAGTTCGTGATTAGTTTCTGGTAAAAGATTCCATGTATTGTCTAAAAAATCAGCAGCATTTTGATAGGCAAAATTCTCAACATCCCGGTTTGCTAATTTCACAGCACGCTTGACCGCTGCACAGGTTTTGGCCTCTGTCCACCCCAAATTGAACTGATTATTAGCATTAATCAAGCGCTGGTACAGCATATCCATAGCGCTGAAACCGGATTCCAATTTTGGACGAAAAGGAATCGTAGCTTCGATACAAGCCGCTATCTCAGCAATTGCACTAGCAGAAATAAAACGATCTAGAGATTTGGCAGCAATCACCGCACTCAGAAATTCATTTTGCCCCGCGAATGGAGAGAGCGTCTGACCGGGAACAAACCCGAATACAGCCATTACAATCTCAAACATCCGATCCTTGGACAATTGAGCTGAATCCCGAATCACTAGCTGTCCGCGAACATCTTTGACAAAGGGAGTAATGTAAGTACTAATGTTAAAACTTACACCCTGATCGACCTGCACGTACACCAGATCGTGAAACAAAGCGGCCAGAACCTCTATAGGGTCTTCTGTGCCACCGACATCAAAAATGTGTTCTGGAGTATGAAAATAGCGCCAAGGGCCTGTCATCGTTTGGATAATCAGTTCAGATATTGGCTCAACTTCGGTCGTTGAGATCTGACACTCCAGCTCCCCAATGGCCGAAACCAATCTCTTCAGGCATCTTTTCTGAGCTTCTTTAAGTTCCATATTGATCTCCCCGTTGTCCCTGATACAAGTGCATGGTATCAAAGGCGTCCCCAAAAACGCCATGTGTAAATTATTCACTTAAACATTGGCTCCTCTCTTCAATCTGTTCACCCAGCTAAGATCGACAGTAATTACGCTTTCAACCACAGACTTGCGGAATGAGGGGGAGCAGAGGAAAAGGGGAGCGAGTGGGTAAGTTCTATCTTGGGTTACGATCTGGATAAAATAGCCCCGTTCACCGTTTACCGTTTACCGTTAGCGTTGCTGGCGCAAAGAGAACAGACCCTCTCACCTAAAGTTTGGGAAATCGGTAGAAGGTATCCCCGTCAGCATCCACTTCTGGAAGTGCCTCAAAAGTCTTAACCTGTGCTTCCAGGTACTGCTTAGCTAATTGTGGGTCAACTCTAGCAGCCGCCGCCATTTGAATTGGAGAAATTAAGCCATTTCGATCTTTGAGCAACTGATAGAAAGCATTCTGCAACTGCTGCTGCTTCCGCTCACCATTAATTGCGCTAATGATTAATAAGCCTGCCATTCCAGCAAGCGCCAGCACAAACATAAACTCAATAATTGCCATAGGCTGACATCTAGTAGAGGCGCGTTCGAGCGGGGGAGTGGGGAGTGGGAAAGTGGGGGAGTGGGAGAGTGGGGGAGTGGGGGAGTGGGAGAGTGGGAGAGTGGGAGAGTGGGGGAGCATTTCTGTCTAGTCTCTTCCCCAATGCCCAAACTGACCCCAATGCCCAATACCCAATGCCCAAACTGACCCCAGTGCCCAATCCCCCGATCGCCTATCACCTTTTTTTTATCAATAATTGTGACTGGATAGCACTATTGAGCAACAGTAGCACGATCTAGCTAAAAATTTGGCGATTGGGTCAGTAAATAAATGGAAACAACCTTTTGGTTTTTTGCTGATAAGCCTTGTATTGCTTACCGAACCTTGCTTCCAGCATTTCTTCTTCGATCGCAATTCTGCTGCCCAACCAAATTGTACAGACAAAACCCAGCAGCACCCAGCTAGCAAAGCTTTGCAGCATTGTGCAAAATCCCGTAAAAAGTAAAACATAGCTCAGGTAAATCGGGTGACGCACGATACTGTAAATGCCTGTTGTTACCAGCTGATGATCGGGCGCGATCGCAATCCGGTCAAAAAATCCTTTAAGTGTGCGAATTGCCGCTTGATTAATAATTATCGCAGATCCAACGATAAAAATTGCCACATTCACTGGCAAAAGATTGTCAGCAGTACGCCAGACAACCCCAGAGCGCGAAAAATCATACAGTGCTAACCAATGCACAGCTAAAAGACCAATAAACTGCACAGCCAAAGCCAAACGACCCGATCTGCGCTTAAACTGCTCATCTTCACTGGTCTTGGTCAGATTACCATATCTAAAGACACGCCAAATTGTGCCCTGAAAAAAACCTACATAGCCCAGCAATAAAAAAATTACTTGCCACTGCTGTACCACCCCAAATAAAAGCGCTGGCAGCACAATCAATATGGCTAGCATTGCCACCAATACCAAAGCTAACTGTATTGCACTGACAGAACTGCTCATGGTTACATTCAAGAGTTATGAGTTATGAGTTATGAATTTTGAGTTAAATAATTTTTAATTCAAAATTCATAACTCATAACTCTTCAAGCTTAAGCTACTTGAGGTTGGACGAGATTTTCTGCTCCTTCGATGACAAGAGCCGACTCAATTTTGTCGCCCTGCTTCAGCTTATCCAAAACTTCTTTACCTTCAATCACGTAACCAAAGATGGCATATCGACCATCCAGCACGTTGAGCCCAGCTGGCGTCAGTTCTGGTTCAAATAGGAAGAAGAAAAACTGAGAAGACCCGCCATTGGCTTCAAATTCCGGTCGAGCCATCGCTACAGCACCGTAAGCCGAGAAGGGCAGCACTGGTCGATCGAGATAACGACCGGCTTCTTCCAGGGTAATACCGTACATGGGGGCTTCATCTCCCTTGATTAGCAGTTCTAGGGGAACAGCGCGGTACTTTCCGGTAGTTGGGTCAATGAAACCTTGCTCTGGGCCATCTGGATCTCCGGTTTGTAGGAAGTAGGATTCTTCTGCCCGGATAAACGGCAACCCGTTATAAAAACCGCGTTGTACCAAATCGACAAAGTTCCCGGCGGTAACAGGGGCGCTGTAACCGTCAAGGACGATCGTGAGGTTGCCCTTGTTGGTGGTCATTTCCACAGTGGCGCGACCTTTGAGTTGGGGCAGGTTGCTGTACTGGGCTGGAACTTCAAAGGGGAATTTCTGCACCATCGTGTTTTCTAGCTGACCTACTTTATCTAGCAGCTTAGACCGCTCTTTCAGGATCTCTTCTTTATCCTGGGCTTCAAGGGCTGCTCTGAGGTCGGGGAAACCTGCTTGTAGGTCTTTTAGCAAAGTTTCTGCTTCGGGTTTTAGCTCCTGGGGGACGCTTTCTAGGAGTTGGGGCTGGCGATCGCTCAGAATTAACGATGCCCTACTGATATCCGAAGAGATAGCACTCCACCTGCGATTAGACCGCAGCTGGGTAGAGATGTCTTCCAAACTCGCTTGCAGTTCTCGTACCGGCTTATTGTCTATAGGCAGGGCGTACCGCAACAGCGCTTTCCCATCGGTAATGGCATTTCCAGATGGGAGGCGACTCTCGCGACCGCTGCTGCCAAAAAAGTTCCACCCTGCACCGGATAGTCCAATGGAAAGGGAAACCAGCAGCAGCATCAAAACGCCGCTTTGCAGCCAGCGTCTTAGCCCATCAAAGATTGGAAGACTTGAACGAGGCATAAATATATTTTTAGGTACAAACAATTTTAGATTGTCCCATAGAGTCGGGAACAAGGGGCTAGGGGCTAGGGAAGTCACTCATTCACTCATTCACTCATTCACTCATTCAAAAGAAAGGGGCAATTGGCTAGGGGGAAGAGGGAAGAGGGAAGAGGGAAGATCGCAAAATTGAAATAAAATCTAAAATCTAAAATCTAAAATCTAAAATTCCCTAGCCCCTAGTTCCTGTCCCCCAAGAGCGGTACAATTGAAGGCCGATCGATCTGGCTAGTGGAATAAGGTTCATGATTTCGAGTAACGACTTTCGGCCTGGTGTTTCGATTGAATGGAATGGCGGCGTGTGGCGGGTCGTGGAATTCCTCCACGTCAAACCAGGTAAAGGTTCGGCTTTTGTGCGGACAAAGCTGAAAAACGTCCAAACTGGCAGTGTGGTAGAACAGACCTTCCGAGCCGGGGAAACCATGCCCCAAGCCAATCTGGAAAAAAATACGATGCAGCATACGTATAAAGAGGGCGAAGACTACGTTTTTATGGATATGGATTCTTATGAAGAATCGCGACTTTCCGTAACTCAGATTGGCGATCGCGTCAAATACCTCAAAGAAGGTATGGAAGCTAACGTCATCCGCTGGGGAGAGCAGGTGCTGGAAGTAGAACTGCCCAACTCCGTAGTGCTGGAAGTAGTGCAGACCGATCCCGGCGTCAAGGGAGATACCGCCACAGGCGGCACCAAACCCGCGATCGTGGAAACTGGTGCCCAGGTAATGGTTCCTCTGTTTATTTCTGTGGGAGAGCGTATCCGCATCGACACCCGTACCGATTCCTACATGGGTCGAGAATAATGCAGAAGTCAGGAGTCGTAAGGGCGGGTTTAACCAAAATATGGGGGGAACGTTTGCTCCTCTGCGATCTCTCTCCTCTGCTGGGCCACGACACGGATAGAGGAATCTGTGTGAGTCTTAGCGGTTGGCTCCTCTATCCCCCCTCGCTCAAGAGCCCCTACTCCTCGATCGTATTAATAACGAAAAAGCCGTTGCTGATTGAATGGGATAAAACTTGCTGTGGAATTGGACTTTAACGAACTCCGCGAACTCCTGACGGTTTTGAATGGAACCGATATTACCGAGCTAAGGCTTAAGAGCGCCGACTTTGAACTAACAGTGCGTAAAAACACTGGCTCCATTCGGGAAGCGTCTGAGCCGATCGGTTCCGTGCAGCCGTCTGCACCACCTATAGCTGTTGACGCTAAAGTATTGCCATTTTATACCCAAGCTCCCGCTTCGGGCGGGGTAGCCCCCCCAACGACCATTTCTGCTCCCCCGCAGGTTGAGCAGAAATGGGAACCGATCAAATCTCCTATGGTGGGCACGTTTTACCGGGCACCAGCTCCAAATGAAGCCTCTTTTGTGGAAGTGGGCGATCGCATTCGATCTGGACAAACAGTCTGTATCATTGAAGCAATGAAGCTGATGAACGAAATCGAAGCAGAAGTTTCGGGACAGGTGATCGAAATTTTGGTGCAGAACGGTCAACCTGTGGAATATGGCCAAATTTTGATGCGGATTAACCCTGATGGATGATGGTTGTATGGTGGATTACTGTATTGGCATAGAAAAAAGAACTGCTAAAATTTGGGGATCGGTCAATTCCAAGTTAATTAAATGAAACAAGCGCAACCTGTACCACAAGAAGTTGTGCAACAAGTGGCTGAGTACTTCAGCATTTTGAGCGAACCAATGCGCCTGCGGCTGTTAAACTTGCTCCGCAACGGCGAAAAATGCGTGCAAGAACTGGTGGAGGCGACCGAAACCAGTCAGGCTAACGTCTCTAAGCACCTGAAAGTGATGCTGCAAGCTGGTATCCTTAGCCGCCGGAGTGAAGGAACTTCCGCCTACTACAAGGTGGAGGATGAGTTAATTTTCGATCTGTGTAACTTGGTTTGCGATCGCTTAGCAACCCGCATTGAAGAGCAAGCTCGTTGCTTTCGAGACTTTAGCCTAGCCAGCAAGGAGTGATGGGGCTAGAAAAGTCAAAAGTCAAAAGTCACTCATTCAAAAGAAGGATTCTTTTTCCCTGACCAATGACCAATGACCAATCACCAATGACTCTACAGGGGAAAGTCTTTCTGAAAACCTTGGCGAGTCAATGGCTGTTCCAGCACCAAACCTTCACCGCCTAAAGTCTCCAGACGTTTCCCATCCACAGAGATAAAGACCTTAGCATTTGGGTTTAAGCTGGTAGCCGTGTAGATGACTTGTCCCAAACGCCCCGTCATCGAAGCACTGCCACCGCCAGACATAAACTCCTGGGACAGATCGACACTAACACCGTCATTTTGAACGGTTACGCTCCGTAGTTTGGTTCCTTTGGGAATGCTTGTAGAAACGCGGTCATTGGTATCGCTAGGCCCAGCCAATAAGCGGATGAAAGCTTGCTCTAAAATAGCGCTGGGATTTTTGCTTGCAGCCTTATCCAGCGTTACAGGACGAGCAACCAACTCAAATTTATTGTCCCGATCTTGAAGCCAATAAATATCAGCCGTATCCTGTACTGGTACTGCCTGCATAGAGTTGGCAGACGTGGGGATAGGGGCAGGGGTAGGAGTGCGCGAGTTAAGTGCCAACCAAACCGTTCCGCCACCAATAGCTAAAATCAGCGCCCCGATAGTCGCAATGGCACGAGGAGGAACACGACGAGGCGGTTGTCGCTTATCCATAAACAGGTATCTCCTTAAGAATTGGCAGGTTTGGTGTGAGGAGACGGTAATCCAAAGTACGTGAAAATGTGATTATTACGGAGAAAATATTAGTTTTTCCCTTTTTCAGGCGGGGGCTGTGGCTGTACTCGCACAAACGCCGCTATTTCCATTTGCTTTTGATTCACATCTAATTGTAGGAGCCGCGCTGTAATTCCGGCCTCTTCCAGTTTATGGAGATCCAACTGCTGAGTGAGACTTTGCACGATCGGGTTTAGCAAGAAAGCGGGAACGGGATTATCGTTGAGAGAGGCTTTTGGCGAAACAAATTGCACCTGATGCCCAGACACTATACCCAGCCCCGACTCTACCGTAAGAGTCAGCTGTTTGGAACTGGTTTGCGCGGTTACAGTTTCGCCTTTTTCTTGTAATGCCACCTGCAAGCGCAGGCGGTTATCAGCCAGAAATTCCACTCGTGGATTGGTCAACTCGTAGGCTTGGGCCTGTAGGCCGCCCATATTGCCCAAAAAGCGGTTTCCCAAAGTACGCAACCTAGCTGTTACATCTGGTGATTGCAGGAGTTTGTTGATATCCTGCTCGGTTAAAACCAAACGCAATCCCGCCTGCACTGGTTGCCGCAAAGCCCCAGTTGGCAATCTCTGAGACTCTCTGGCGGGGGAACTCGGACGGGGCTGTCTCAGACCCTGTAAATTGACATCAAGGCGATCGGTTTCCAATTCCAGGGCAGCTATTCGCAAATTTGGCGTCACCCACAAGCCGCGCCCAGCAATCCTCACCCGTTCTACCTTACCTTGTATAAGCTGGTGGGAGGGAGCGTTGTCAACGCGGACTTGCAGCTGTTCCACCTTGGCAAATCGGGAGCGAATCGCATTCTGGGCCACGCTATCGACGACGAACCCAACTGGGGAGAGGAAACCAAGCAAGCCAGATAAAAGGATTGTGATTAATTCCATTGGGTAAAAGGTAATTGGTAATTGGGAAAAAGGTAATTGGTTTGCCTCTTTTATTTTTGCTTTTCAGCATCAATCCACTGTTTGAGTGTGGCAACAACTTCATCAAGAGCAATTTCATGAGCTTTGTGATTTGCTCTTTCCACAACTTCAACTTTGCCTGATTTAAGAGATTTTCCGGTGACAATGCGATAGGGAATTCCAATCAAATCGGCATCTTTGAATTTTACCCCAGCGCGTTCGTTACGGTCATCAAGTAGAGTTTCAATTCCGGCTTCATTTAGCTGGTCGTAAAGTTGTTCGGCTGCTTGCAGTTGATCGGCGTCACTTACATTGGGAACTGAGATGATGACGTGATATGGTGCGATCGCAACAGGCCAAATTATTCCATCTTTGTCATAAGATTGTTCTACCGCAGATTGAGCTAATCGCGATACGCCGACACCATAACAACCCATCACTAGGGGAACTTCTTCGCCTTGTTCGTTGGTATAGGTGGCTCCCATTGCTTTAGAATATTTGATGCCAAGTTGGAAGATATGACCGACTTCAATTCCTCTGGCGCTTTGTAAGGTTTGATCTGGGTTGTGCATGGCCCGATCGCCCGGACGAGCTTTTCTTACATCCACCACAATTTCCGGTAATTTCAATGGCTCGCCCCAATTAGCACCAACAACATGATAGCCAGACTCATTAGAACCAGTCACGAAATTCTTTAAATCGACAACAGTCTTATCAACCAATCGCAGAAACTTAGAATTAACCTGCTTATGCTCGGCAATATAATCATCAGCGATATCAGGAGCAATATATCCCAAAGGTAAAGATTTTGCCGCCCATTTTTGTTGTGCTTCTGCGTCTGGAACCGTCAGCAATAACAAAGTTTTACCTCCGTAGTTCGCCGACAACTTAGTCAATTCATTCTGCAACTTTACCTCATTAACTTCTTGATCGGCGCGAATTATCACCAGTACCAACACGGTCATGCCATTATCGTAAACAGCCTGATAAAGGACATTTTTTACCACTTGAGTGGGAGAAGATTTGAGGAATTTGCAGAGTTTTTCTATTGTATCTGTTCCAGGAGTTTCGCGTTTTTCATAACTTGTGAAAATAGAAGTTTCTGCATCGGCTGGCAAAGAAACAGCTTTTTCTACATTAGCCGCGTACTGACCATCTTCGGTGTATAAAACCTCATCTTCTCCCGCTTCCGCTAGTACCATAAATTCTTGAGAACCAGAACCACCAATTGCGCCTGAATCAGCTTGCACTGCACGAAAACTTAAACCGCAGCGCCGTAACATATTGCTGTAAGCTTGGTGCATATCCTGATAAGTTTTCTTCAGGCTTTCCTCATCAGCGTGGAACGAATAGCCATCTTTCATAATGAATTCGCGTCCGCGCATCAAACCAAATCTGGGGCGGATTTCATCGCGGAATTTGGTTTGAATTTGGTACAAGTGCAGAGGTAATTGCCGATAGGAACGAATCATTTCCTTAGCAATAGTAGTAATTACTTCTTCGTGAGTTGGCCCCAATCCTAATTCTCGCTCTTGTCGGTCTGTGAGAGCGAACATAATACCCTCAGCTTGGGTGTAGGTGTCCCAGCGACCCGACTCGCGCCATAACTCTGAGGGTTGCAGCTGCGGTAGCAGACACTCTTGTGCTAGGGTAGCGTTCATTTCCTCGCGCACAATCTGAGAAACTTTTTGCAGCACCCGCCACATCAAGGGGAGATAGGCGTAGATACCGCTACCAATGCGACGGATGTAGCCTGCGCGGAGTAGTAGTTTGTGACTGGGGATTTCTGCTTCGGCTGGATCTTCCCGCAGCGTGACGAATAGCATTTGAGAGAGTCGCATCGTTTGTTCCTTTTCCCTACAGAGATGATTGCTTTCTCAGTTTAGAACATCATCAGGGCAATATCTCAAGTTCCTGAATCAGTTGGGTAGGGGTGAGAATCCGCACGGTTACGTTTGTATAATCTTGGGGATTGCGGGTAACGATGGCTTCTAGTTGATTGATGACGGCTGTAGAGTATTGAATTGCATCTTCAAAGTCGCGGAAATTGGCAGTAAGTGCCATTGTAATTGCGGCTTCGTTGACATTGGCAACTTTGCATATTGTGGCTAGCCTGCTTAAAAAATTAAGTGCCAATTCTCGCCCTTGCTCTTTACGAATTAGGTAGTAGAGCTCGCCAAAAGTTGATGCTGAAACATACCCTTCAAACTGTTTCTACTGAATCAGCGAGAAAACTAGGTTGCTGGCTGCAAAAAAAGGCTGTCGCTGGAGAGCAACATCCATAATAATATTGGTATCTATGAGAACTTTCAACGGTGTTTCTCCTCTAAAGCTTCTAATCGAACTTGTTCCGCATCGAAGTCTGAAGAAACTGGTTTTGCCTTTGCTAGCCAATCGCTAAAAATGTTTGTACTGTATAGCGCAGGGATGGTTTTAGTTTTGGTTTCTGGTGGTTCTTGTTTCTGATTTACAGAATAAGCGTCATTTTCAATTTCCTGCAAGATGATGACTTCGACATCTCCTGTTGGTAAGTCGATCGGTTCTGTAATAATCAAGTGACCGGATTGGTCGATTTTAGCTTTTGCTTTGTATGCTTGCATAAGTTTATGGGATGCGCTTGGATGTGAGTGGTATTATGGAATAAGAATAAACCCTGGAAACATTAAGAGTTGCGGGTAATAGTACAATTATACAACAGGTGCGATCGCACTTCGTCCCCAATTTCCCTAACCCCGATCCTTAACTATCGGAAAAACCTTAGATAAATCAACCAATAACTCAGGAAAACCAGGCAAATTAACTGACTCATTGGGCAAAAAAATCACTCTCTGGCGATCGCCAAAATTACCTCTCTCATCCTGATATGGTTGACTGTAACATTCTAGATAATTAGCCACTAAATTGAATATCCAATAGTCAGATATCCCTGCTTCAGCATAAAGAGGTAATTTAACACCTTGGTCATAACTTAAAGTTGAGTCTGAAATTTCAATTAACAACAACACATCAACCGGACTGGGATGAGAGCTAAGATAATTATCGTCGCGATTCCTTGCAATGACCAAATCCGGTTCTGGTTCACTATCATCAGGGATAATAATCGGTTGTTGTCCTCGCAGTGTCGCACGTTCTCCCACTAGCTTGAATAACTCGCGTTCCAAACGGGTTTCGCAAACAGAGTGGGGTGTACCTTTAGCTGCCATTTTGACAATTTCTCCCTTAATTAGCTCAAATCGGTTATTATCAGCCAAAAATCTGAGTTCTGCAAGACGGTGATATTCAGCTACAGTAAAGCGTTTAGCGGTGGTGATGGTCATAACAGCCACAAAAGTGCAGTTTTCCTTATATTTTAAGCTTTGCCTTGCCAAACGGGAATCAGCCGATGCCAGCGCGAAGCTACCGTGCTATAGGGCCAAACATCATCAAACAGCAGGCTGACTATTTTCTTAGTGTCAACAATTGTTTATGCTATTACCTAGATCACCGCTCGTATGAGCCATGCTATCCACAACATCGGTATTATGGCAATTTATAAAGACCGCGAAGCTTTCATTCCCTATCGTCGCTCCGATTTGATCGAACTTTGCGTTGAAGACGGCCAGTTGGCCCCCGCAGATGTCGAAAAGTTCCGGGATTTTTGTAAAATATTGTCGTCCTATTACCATTTTCAGTTGCATCAGACTTTAGAGATGTTAAAGGATAACTTTGTTCCCTTTAACCCGGATGCCGATACCAAGTTGAAAATTGAACCCACTTCAGCGCAGCAAGCGGAAATGGAAGCTAAACTGGTTGCAGCTTTTAAGGTTGTCCTGGAAAGAGCCAATTATGTCCCCCTATCTGACGAAATGTTACAACGGGCTTTTAAGGAAAACTCGTTGATTGAACTAAAGACAGAGGTCGATTTTCAAGACTTTGAGCAGATAGTTTGCTACTACCGTGGCGACAATCAGAAAACAACTTCGGTCAAGAGACTTTTGAAGAACGTAGAAAAGACGGTTGATACTTTTGATCGGGTGACATTGTTGCTGAAATACAAAGATGCTGCATATTTTGCCTCCAAAAAAAGCAAGCAGAAAAATATGAATTTCACACCAGGGAAAATGTACATCTACTTGTATAAAAACATCCCCAAATTTGACCTGGAATTCCTATTTCCCAATATCAAAATTAGCATGACCTGGAAAGATCGTCTTTTGCTTGTCATTCCGGCTATTGGGGCGGGGGCTTCGGTGGTTGTGAAAATCGTACCCCAAGTGTTGCTGATTATAGGGGTGATATGGTTTGTGTTCTTCGGAAAAACCAGTTTGCTAAATTTCAATATAAGCGAGGAAAATGTAAAGAATATAATGCCTGTACTGGTAGCGGCATTGTCTCTGGTGGTGGCGTTAGGCGGGGTCGGTTTCAGGCAATATAACAATTACAACTACAAAAAGGTCAAATTTCAAAAAAATGTGACCGACACTCTTTTCTTCAGGAATCTGGCTAATAACGCTAGCGTTTTTGGAGCATTAATTGACGCCGCAGAGGAGGAAGAATGTAAAGAAATTCTCTTGGCTTATTATCACCTGATGACTAGCAAAACACCGCTTACGCCAGAACAATTGGATAACCGAATTGAGACATGGATGGAAAATAAATTCGGTACGAAAATTGACTTTGATATCAAAGGCCCTCTCCGCAATCTGGAAGGGATACGGGGCAAAATCATCAAAGATGGAGTGGAGTCGGGAAGTACGCCAGAAATACCTCTGTTGACTTACGATAACCAAGGGTTTTGCAATGTTCCATCCCTGGACGATGCCAAAACAATCATAGATTATCTTTGGGATAATGCCTTTCTCTACGCAAAATGATCGGCCCTTGGGTGAAACCAGATCTGGGCTCTAGCCCAGATCTCTCTATATCTTCAGTACATAAGTGCGATCGTCAAATTGTCTGTTGTTATCAATGGTTAAATTTTTACCGCAGATAAAGAAGGATGAACGCAGATAAACGCAGATATGAAAACGCAAATTTTTTAGGTAACCGATACGTAAGGACATGATATAAGTCACCTTCAAGAGTAACTGAATTCAACGGATCTTTGTCCTACAACTTCCGGTACACCCGCAACTAAACGCAACTCGTCGCAGTAAACTGTGAACCAAGGCTGACCTAAATTTAACCTTGCAAAACTACTTTCTGTGGGGACTTCTAATTTGCCGCTAACTAATCCCACGCGAGACTGAAACTCACCTTTGAATAAGAGTAAATCGGAACCCAGAAAACCAAAACTCATGGCAGATAACGGCAGTGGGAATGCTAAACTTGGCTGGGTGTAGCTGAGGCGGCAAAGTAATCGGTTTCCTTGACGGACAATAACGCGATTATTATCCTTTTCCCAAGTAAACTCAGCCATTTCTTTGGGCAATCCCCAAATCTCTCGACCCCCAGCTACAGAGTCTAGATGGTCTACATATATATGAGAAATCCAAGCACCGATTTTATCTGCATAACGCGCTAAACCAGCAATAACAATCAACTCGTTGTATTCCATCACCGAACCGGAACCGTAGGAAGATATATAAATTCCTCCTAGAGTTTTTCCAGGCCAAACAGAGATGATTTCTAATTCTGAGGGAATGAATGGACGCGCTTTTTCAATATCTATCAACTGCAATGTCTGAACGGCGTAGCCTTGTAGTGTCCAAGGTGCTTGGGGATATGGCATTTGATGCTCCATTTAATCGGTTTTTTACACAGAATATTCTACTTTTGTAGCGTAAGCCCTGAAGCAGTAAATCTGCCAAAAGAGCTATAGCTAGGGGCTAGGGGCTTTCTTGCTAGGGACTAGGGGAAGAAGGGTTTAGAATCCGCCAACGCTTCAGCAATTCATAATGTCCTAATCGCCTTGGCGGTTGCTATACTTCACCGATGTGTAAATGAAACGAATAAGGGTTGATAAGGAGCGCTTGCTACCATTATCAACCCTTTTCTCAAAAGTCATTTGTCAATGACTAATGGACATCTCCAAAAATTAAAGGTGCCTTAGCTGAAACCCTTGTAGAGACGTTTCATGAAACGTCTCTACAATCTTTTTTGGAGATGTCTAATGAGTAATCACTAATGACTACTTAGTGTCAGAGAATTCGGCGTCAATTACATCATCGCCACCGCCGCTAGAAGTTCCGGAGGAGGCTCCACCATCAGGGCCGGGGCCGGGGCCGCCAGCACCACCAGCGCCAGCTTGTTGATAGATATTGCTGCCGATCGCAAACAGAGTTTGTTGCACTTCTGGCATCAAAGTCTTGATTTGATCGTCATCTTCCTTAGCAACAGCATCTTTCAGGTCTTTGATCAAACCTTCCAGCTTAGTTTTGTCAGCGGCGGGAACTTTGTCACCCAACTCTTGGAGTTGCTTCTCAGCTTGGTAAGACAGAGAGTCGGCTTGGTTCTTGCGATCGATCTTTTCGCGACGTTCCTTGTCAGTAGCCGCATTTTGTTCCGCTTGCTTGACCATCTTCTCAACTTCGTCTTTCGCCAAAGTGGAAGCGCCAGTGATGCTAATCGATTGCACCTTACCAGTACCTTTATCCTTCGCCGTAACGTTGAGAATACCGTTGGCATCAATATCGAAAATTACTTCAATTTGAGGTACGCCGCGTGGTGCTGCGGGAATTCCATCTAGGCGGAAGTTACCCAAACTCTTGTTGTCGTTAGACATTTCTCGTTCGCCTTGGAGAACGTGGATTTCCACATTCGTTTGACCATCCACGGCGGTAGAGAAAACTTCCGACTTCTTGGTAGGAATGGTGGTGTTGCGTGGGATAATCTTGGTCATCACACCGCCCAAGGTTTCCACACCTAGAGACAGGGGACTCACATCAAGCAGGAGGATGTCTTTCACTTCACCAGAGAGGACACCAGCTTGAATCGCGGCACCAATTGCCACCACTTCATCCGGGTTGACGCTTTGGTTGGGTTCTTTAGCGAGTGTACGCTTCACCACCTCGTGTACTGCGGGAATCCGGGTAGAACCACCGACTAGCACTACTTCATCAAGTGCAGATTTGTCGATTTTGGCATCGCGGATCGCGTTCTCTACGGGGATGCGGCAGCGATCGATCAAATCGGAACAGAGTTCTTCAAACTTAGCCCGCGTCAGGGTCATATCCAGGTGTTTGGGGCCTTCCTGGGTAGCCGTGATAAAGGGGAGGTTGATTTCAGCTTGGGTGACGCTAGACAGTTCGATCTTGGCCTTTTCAGCGGCTTCTGTCAGGCGTTGCAGCGCTTGTCTGTCTTTCCGCAGCTCAATTCCTTCATCTTTCTTAAATTGATCTGCCAGATAGTCAACGATTTTCTTATCGAAGTCGTCACCACCCAAGTGGGTATCGCCAGAAGTCGCCAGCACTTCAAACACGCCGTCGCCAACTTCTAGGACAGATACGTCGAACGTACCACCACCCAAGTCAAAAACTAAGATTGTTTCGTTGCTCTTTTTGTCAAGTCCGTAAGCCAGAGAAGCAGCGGTAGGTTCGTTGATAATCCGCAGCACTTCAATCCCGGCAATCTTACCGGCATCTTTGGTAGCTTGACGCTGGGAGTCGTTGAAGTAAGCCGGAACGGTGATTACAGCTTGGGTAACGGTTTCACCCAGGTATTTGCTGGCGTCATCTACCAGCTTACGCAGTACTTGAGCGGAAATTTCTTCAGGCGCAAATTGCTTACTTTGCGCGGGACAGTCGAGTTTAACGTTGCCGTTGTTGTCGCGCAGGGCTTTATAAGATACTTCGGTAGCTTCGTGGGTAATTTCCTCGAATCGACGACCGATGAAGCGCTTCACGGAATAGAAGGTATTTTCGGGGTTCATCACCGATTGGCGCTTGGCGATTTGACCGACGAGGCGATCGCCGTTCTTCGCATAGGCTACAACGGAAGGCGTAGTCCGAAAACCCTCTGCGTTGGCAATAACTGTGGGTTTGCCACCTTCCATTACAGCCACACAGGAGTTAGTCGTACCTAAGTCAATTCCAACTACTTTTGCCATAAGAGTGTTCGGGTTCCATTAACTACAAAAATTTTGGCTCTCGATTGACCAGCCGAATCTTGGAAGATGCTTTGACTACAAACTGTCTCAACCGAGTCCATTCAGCAGCTTTGTCCAGTTTGAATACTGTCAGTTCACTGAAAGACTAATCTCTATACTGATTGCGGTTAGGTTTCTCTTGAAGGGGGGTTTCCCGAACCTTGGGGGGGACGGTTAGCTTTCAAGAGGCTTCGTGTCGCTGTAGTCGCTTTACATCTTTCGATCGCTGCCACTGAATCTAATAGTAGGCATATCCACCGACTTGGGGTTTAGGGTGAACCGTAATCAATTAGTCGTGTTTGCCGTCAGGAGGGGGAAATGGGGGAAGTGGGAGAGTGGGGGAGTGGGGGATAAAGCTAAAAAACCCGGCTCCGACCGACTTGTTATGTTAGATTAACAGTTGATTATTAAAATTAATCTGATATCAAGTCACAATATGAAGTTTATCAACCCCAAAACAGACTACGCTTTCAAAAAGATTTTTAGCTCCGATGATAGCCAAGATATTTTGATCAGTTTTCTGAATGCGATCGTCTATCAAGGTCAGCCTGTCATCGCCAGCTTAGAAATTATCGATCCCTACGCTCCCGGTCGCATTTCAGCTTTAAAAAACACTTATTTTGATGTAAAAGCTAAATTGAATAACGGCCAAAATGTCTTGATAGAAATGCAAGCGTTTAATGTGCCTGCTTTTACCAAAAGGATTGCTTATAACACCGCTAAAGCTTACGCCAATCAACTTAAAATAGGGGAAGAGTATCTGGAAGTTAGACCTTTGATTTCATTAGCAGTGATGGATTTTACCCTGTTTGAAGTTTCTCAAACGGTAATTTCCCAATTTATTTTTAAAGAGAAGCACCAGCTATTTGATTATCCAGAATATCCGTTTGAGTTGGTATTTGTGGAGTTACCGAAATTTAAGAAAACTTTAGAGGAGTTAGAAAGTATAACGGATAAATGGCTGTATTTTTTGCGAAAAGCACCCGACCTGGAAATAGTACCACAAAAGATGGCAATTGTGCCAGAAATTGATAAAGCGTTTGCGATCGCCAATCGAATCAATTTGAGTGTAGAGGAGTTAGACGATTTGGAGAAGCGAGAACAGTTTGTCAGGGAACAAAAAGGATCGATCGAGTTTAGTCGTGAGAAAGGTCGTGAGGAAGGTCTTGTCGAGGGAATACAAACAGGTCAACTAACATTGGTGCAGCGACTATTAAGGCGACGATTTGGCGAAATTACAGATGAAATTCTCAATCGTTTGGAGCAGTTATCATCAGATGACTTAATGGCTTTAGGCGATGCTATTTTCGATTTTTCCAGTTTAGCCGATTTAGTGGCTTGGTTGGAAACTAAGTAATTGTGCGATCGCCAACTTTTCCTGAAAGTTCCTTGATGACTAAGCTGCTACGCACCTAAATTTTACAGTCAATTTAATGAAATTCTTGTGGGATGGGCATCTTGCCCGTCCCTAACTACAATTTAGATGCGTGAGAGCTTATTACGATCGCACCCAGTCTGATAAAATTGTTGCTATATTGGGTGGGTTGCAAATTGTTGGTGATGGAATGCCAGCAGACTCCACCGCCTGAGATGATTGGGTAAAATGTGTCCCTCAAGTTTTGAGTGAAAGAGTAAAACATTAGTGCAAAAAGGTGGGATTGAAATGAGATGGCATCTACACAAAGACTGAAATGCTAGAGAAAGGTGCTTTTAGTGGCAGACCATACGATCCATCAAAAGCCGGTGGAAAGGTACTTAGACTTTCTTATCGAAATGTAAGGATAACGCACAAAGGCGCTGATATAGTAGAGCTTCATGTCCGTCGGTTTAATCCCGTTGGTGAGGCAGAGCTTAAAATGGTAGAGCGATTAAGAAGAATTGCAGCAGGTGAACTCGTAGCAGAACCAGTCGATTTACGCTTTTATACCCATGAACTGCGTGAGTATCTGAGGTATAAAAAGATTGGCTATCCTACTGGAGAACCAAACAATCGAGATGAGGCTTATGAACTGTGGAATAATGCTCACACAGCAACACTTGAAGACTATGGTCTAAAAGAAGGATTCGGCATTTTATTTCATCCCAGCGTGGAGGAATTTTAATGACAGACTCAATCAAATTAACTCAACTTGAATTAGTACTTCTCCAATTAGTGGCTAAAGGTGAGGGAAAGTGGGGTTGGTATGAACTAGCAAATGCACTTTCACGGCGAGATGTACCTAGAGAACCTGACATGATGGTAGTATTAAAAAAAATGGCTGCTGATGGTTTAGTTAAAGAATATGTCCAATCCGGATCGCCTCGCGATCGCTGGGAATTGACACCAGCAGGCGCTAGCATACTCAGCCCAAACAGCAATATGCTGTTGCGCGAATTAATCGTAGATAAGCCAATGAACGATCGCTCACCAACAAGAGATCTTTTAGAGGAGATCGGCGATCGCACTTAAAATAGAAAAGCTCGATCGCGAAAGCAATTCATAAGGCTATGATACCTAAAACTACTCAAAAACCGCTATACGATCGCGATTTTTTTCTCTGGCTAGAAGACACAGCAGCAAAGTTAAAAGCGCGAGATATTAATAATTTAGATTGGGATAATTTGGTGGAGGAAATTGAAGCTTTAAGTATTTCGCAAAAGCACGAAGTAGAAAGCCGTTTAAAACCAATTTTAGCGCATATTCTAAAACGGTGTTACGTGCCTCTCCCCGATTGTTTTCGAGTTTGGCAAGTTACTATTCGGACGCAGCGCAATGATTTGCAGCGCCTTCTCAAAAAAGCACCAAGTTTACGCAATCATCTGCTAACAGAATTTGATGATATTTACCAAGAAGCGCTTTCCGAAGTGTGTGAAGAATATCCCGAAACTCAGTTCCCGCAGACATGGGAATTTAGCCGCGATTTGGATGCAATCTTAACAGAAATATTATGGTAAAATGAAGATTATCTATGATTCGTTAGTAAAGTCAATATTTTCATATAGTTCTGCAATTTTAACTTGAAACTCAAATACCCTAAAAGATAGGGTAACATTAGGATCGTCGTATTCTGAGAAAATCCATTGATTGACATTAGTTTTAACATAATGTTCGACATGAATTCGATATTGATCGATTAAAAGATATTCTTGAAAAGTGGGAATAGTGCGATAGGCGGCAAATTTTTCACTACGGTCATAATTTTGGGTAGATTTAGATAGAACTTCTCCAATAAAGCAAGGATTTATTACTGTGTCTTTGCGTCCAGTTTGCAGTTCTAGCGGCTTTGGGAGTACCATAATATCGGGGTAGGTATAGAGGCTAACATCTGGAATCCAAAGTCTTTGATCGACATAAAAAGTTCGGTAAGCTTTTCCTTTGAGAGCAAGCTTAAGAAGAATATAGAGGTTTCCTGCAATTTCGTTATGATTAGGTGTTCCACCAGTCATCGGGATAATTTCTCCATTGTAATATTCGTTGCGAGTTTCTGAGGCAATTTCAAGTTCTAGATATTCTTCAGCAGTGTAGTTTTTTGTCTCAATTTGAGCAATCATAGCAGGTTGACTCCTAATGGTTTAAGTTGCTGGTTTATCCAATTGCTGTTGTTTCATTGGTTTTAATAACTTGTTATACCCCTATTTTAGACTGTAGGGTGCGTCATAAATGTGAACTTTTTATAAGATTTAAGGTTTTCGGTCTGACGCACCCTACCATTCTTCTTCTAATTCTTCAAGACACATTTCAATGACTTCGCGGATATTGTGTATGAGTTCATCAATGGTTTCTCCTTGGCTATAGCAAGCCTTGAGTTGTGGAACTTCACCGATATATATTCCATCTTCATCCCGTTCAATGACAACGTAAAACTCTTTATTTTTCATTATTCTGTCCTCGATTCGTTAGAGAGATTTCTAAACTTTCAAGTTGCTGGTTTATCCAATTGCTGTTGTTTCATTGGGTTTAATGGCTCCTTCTACTCCTATCTTAGACTGTAAGGAGCGTCATAAATTCAAACTTTCTCTAGTATTTGAGGCTTTTTGTCTGACGCACCCTACTTACGTCAATCGAGAAACCCGGTTTTTTGGAAAAACCGGGTTTCTGGGGTTCAAGCTACTCTGGCATTTTCACACAATCATCTGTAATAAATTCACTAGCATTTTTGACAACAGGCGGTCAACCTGGAGCGACAACAGATAAACCTTGAGATTCCCGATTTGCTACTTCAAAATTCAACTCTAATAGAAACTTTAATGGATCATCGTTGGATTTGATACCGTAAGCTTTACAAACGAGTTGATCTAATTGAGCATGAAGTTTAGCGAGTTGACTGGTTGGTTCATTAAAAAATTGGTTGTATAGTTGGGTAATTCCCCACTGTTTTCGCTCCATTTGTTCAGTGCGGTAATCATGGATAGCTTGCATTGCTGCTCGAATTTCAGTTTTGATTTTTTCTGAGCAATTTTGGGGAAAGGGGAAGGTTTCAAAACAGGTGTTGTGAGTGTAGCGTGTATCGGCTTTAAGGGTTGAGCTTTGCGCTTTCACCCATTGGCGATGTAGATTTGAAGTTAGGATTCCAAGAACGTAGAAGTCATCAGAAGCAACGATATTAGTACCATCACCCGGCAGCCAATCTGGAATGGCAAGAATAAAAATCGACCATTTTGATACCCTGGGAACAACGAAATAAAAGGGTAAAGTTGCTAAAGCTTTTCGCATTCCCGGACGTTTTTCACCATATTTCCACCAATTTAACTTTGTTGTCTCTCTTCTGTTTTGATCTCGTTCTGGCTTTACATAGTTTTTGACATGGTTAAAAGGCAGTTTGTATTCACTGGCATCTTCTAAACTCATCTCATTAAAATCAATAATCCAACGATCCGGCTTACCATTTACATTCTGTGCTAAGTCTTGCCCCTGAATAAACAGTTTGAGAACTTCTTGATTTTTTGAATTGGCTTTAATCCATTGCTTGACCTGCATTTCAGTAACCAGAAAACCTTTCCCACTAGGCTGTACACCTTTAAAACAATAGTTTCTATTAGCTTGTAAGCATTTTGCCTGGGTAACATCAACTTCAGCTTTAAGGGAAGAGTTGATATTTGAAACAACTTTATGATCGATCCGGTAGGTTAATTCCTTCGTCTCAGAGGTTTTTAACCAATTAATAATGCTAATGTGTACTTTCGCTTCACCAGACCAAGGTTGTGTAGAGATAACATCGTAAATGTAGCCGCCATTTTGGGTAATATAATCTAAAGCAGCTTTACGACTTTGACCTTGAGAGATAGTGTTTGTCCCTACTAAACCAGCGCGACAATTTTCCCCCAAATGATTATGAGTAAGGCGAAACCAGTAAGTACAAATATCTACTTGACCTTCTACTTCAGGAAATTTAGCAAAAATGCGATCAACATACTCATCATTAAGGGTTAGTCGCAGACGATGACCACCTAAAAATGGAGGATTACCAACTACTACATCAACTGTTTCCCAATCACAAAACAAAGCATCATCACAGCGAATATTTTTATCCAAATTATCAAGAGGTAACGCCCGATCCATATCGAGTGCTAAGTTCATCTGTACCACATTGAGCAAATGATTTTCTTCATCCAGTGCTAACTTTTTAGCCAGCATCAATGTTACCTTTGCCAATTCCACTGCAAACGGTTTAATATCAATACCATAAAACTGGCTTGTTTTTACCAGCGACATCGTACCAATTACATTAGCAGCACGACTGAAACTTTGATGAATCTTGGTGAGCAATTGTGCCTCTAGTCGCTTCAGTTCCCGATAAGCAACATAAAGAAAATTCCCACTACCACAGGCCGGATCGAGAATTTTAAAATTGATTAATTCTTGTCGTAGTGCTAGCAAATCCTTCAAGGTATTTGCCGCTTCAATCCGTTCTCGCCAAGGGCGGATAATCGTAGGTAAAACTACTTTTTGAATATCTGCCTCGCTAGTGTAGTGAGCGCCTAAAGCATGACGTTCTTCTTTACCCATGCTAGACTCAAATAACGCCCCGAAAATCGCAGGTTCCACTTTTGACCATCGTTCTGCCGATGCGTCTAATAGCAAGTCGATTTCGCCTCTGGTGAGGTGTATGGGTTCAATTGTTGAAAATATGCCACCATTAAAATAAGGTACATCTCCATAGCGGCTATCTTTGGGCGCGGGCCGATCGCTTCCCATCTGCCGAAATAATCCCCCAATTAAATCATAAGAACTAACTCGATTCATTTGGCAATCACCTAAAAATTCTGTAAATAAACCTCTAGGTAACAAATCGATATCTTCGGCAAACAATGCCACTACACACTGAAGAATAAACCTTTGCGCCGTTTCTACTTTTTCTCCTCGCTGCACTAAGCGATTAAAAACTTGAGCAACTTTATCAGCCGCAGTTCTGGTGACATCAATTTTGTTATTATTAAATAAAGGCTGACGATTTTCGGGAAAGAGAAAGTTAAGAGCAGTAAATCGATTGGGTAACTCTTCTAAACTAACTCGATCGACAGGTTCCCGAAGCTGAAGATCTAAATCGTATATCCAAAACTCATCAAAATTACAAAGCACTACATATTTGGGACGGTGCGGCACTAATTCTAGCCAATATTCAAAAGCTTGCTGATAGTGTTTTTCTAAGTTTTCCCCCCGTTTTTTCATTTCCAGTAATAACCGAGGTCGCCACAATAAATCAGCAAATTTTGTGGTTTTGCCTTTCGCTTTTACCCGATATTCTAGTTCGGCTCCTGCTTCTTTGTAGCCTTGATGACCGAATGCTTGAAAAAGGCGATCGCAAAATACCTGAGCCTCCCCTTTTTCATCTCCCTTCAAAGTACGGACGTAATCAACAAAGTTTTGAATATTATTCAGTAGGCCATTCATATCGATAAATCTGAAAGTTTGCAAATAGATGTCAACTATTATACCGGAATTGCACGAAAAATAGAAACCCGGTTTCTGTGCAGACTGCTTTCTTAATGATACAATTAATTAATCAATTATCTGCCAGCCTATTATGGTACAGTTTAATCAAGAAATCCGCTTACCAACTGGTGCTGAACTCCCTAATTCTGACGATACTCCTGTGGATAACGAAAATCAAAACTTTATTCCCAATTTACTTTTATTCCTGCTCAAATTCTACTGGAACCAGCGCAATGATTGGTTCTTTGGCATAGATATGGCAGTATATCACACGACGGGAGTTAGTCATCTCGTACCCGTTGTTCCCGACGGTTTCTTGAGTTTAGGAGTGGAACGGTTTAAAGGCGATACTTTGCGCGTAAGTTATGTGGTTTGGGAAGAAAATAATATTCCCCCGATTTTCGCACTAGAGATAGTCTCTCAAACTTACGGCGGCGAATATGATAAAAAGCTGGATATTTATGCCAAATTAGGAGTATTGTATTATGTTGTTTATAACCCTTACTATTGGCGGCGCGACCAACATCAACCTTTGGAAATTTATCGCTTAGTTAATGGCGAGTACGAACAGCAAATTGGCGAGCCTTTTTGGATGCCGGAAATAGGTTTAGGGATTGGTAGAGGTCGATATTCTGACGGGGAATCGCAACTTGAGGTATTGTATTGGTTTGATGAGCGAGGTAATCGCTATCTGACAGCAGAAGAAAGGTCAAGGCAAGCTGAAGAATTAGTGGCTAGATATCGGGAAAGATTTGGCGAATTGCCGGAATAAAAAAGTGCGATCTTAGGTACGTTGTTGCGCTTTAGCGCTATCTTAAAGAGCGCTGAAGCGCAACAACGTACCTAAGAATAAACTACAATAGAAAAGCTCGATCGCCTTTAATTCCAGATGCTGTCTCTATCTCCCAGTCTCCAAACCAGACTCTCCACCCCCCTCAAAATCGGCTCTTTTGAAGTAAATAGCCGCGTGCTACAGTCCCCCCTCTCAGGCGTGACTGACTTGGTATTCCGTCGCCTAGTGCGTCGCTATGCGCCAGACTCGATGATGTACACGGAAATGGTGAACGCGACGGGACTGCATTATGTCAAACAGTTGCCCAAAATTATGGAGGTAGACCCGAACGAAAGACCTATCAGCATTCAACTATTTGACTGTCGTCCAGATTTCTTAGCTGAAGCTGCTGTTATGGCAGTAAAAGAAGGTGCTGATACAGTAGATATTAACATGGGTTGTCCGGTCAACAAAATTACTAAAAATGGCGGCGGTTCTTCCTTATTGCGACAACCGGAAGTTGCTGAGGCAATTGTCCGGCAAGTAGTGAAAGCTGTGGATGTGCCAGTAACAGTTAAAACTCGCATCGGTTGGTCAGATAAAGAAATTACTATTCTCGATTTTGCCAAACGTATGGAAGATGCTGGTGCAAAAATGATTACCGTACACGGTCGCACCCGCGCTCAAGGTTATAATGGTTCTGCAAAGTGGGAATGGATTCGCAAAGTTAAGGAAATTCTCTCTATTCCAGTTATTGCTAATGGCGATATTTTTTCTGTGGAAGCTGCTGTACGTTGTTTGGAAGAAACTGGTGCTGATGGCGTGATGTGTTCGCGAGGAACGCTTGGTTATCCGTTTTTAGTAGGAGAAGTTGACTATTTCTTGAAAACTGGTAAAAATAAGGAAACTCCGACGCCAATTCAACGGCTGGAATGTGCTAAGGATCATCTGCAAGCGCTGTGGGAATATAAGGGAGAACGGGGAATTCGGCAATCTCGCAAGCACATGACTTGGTATGCTAAAGGTTTTGTTGGTGCTGCGGACTTGCGGGGTAAGCTAGCTCTGATAGAAACAGTGGAACAAGGTTTGGAAACGATCGATCGGGCCATTTCACGCCTTGCTACTGGTGATTATGCCAATACTAGCTGGCAAGAAGAAGACTTTGGGTAGTAAGTAGTCGGACATAAATAATGTTAACTGTCTTAAGTTTTATGAAGATGCTCAATCAGCGTGCTGTCAGCGATTGCGTAGCTTTTACAAAAGTTAACACAGTATCGTTTACTTTTGTCCGACTACTTAACTCAAGTTGCTAGTTACTTGCTTTCTGGGTACGTTGTTGCGCTTTAGCGCTCTTAATTACAACTGGGATAAGAACGCTAAAGCGAATGCCCTATTTTTCTGTGAGAGTCCAGACGCCATCGTCCCATTGTGTCTCTACGAATTCGGGATGATCCAGCCAGTACTGACAGCGCTTCAGGTACAAGGAAGCTGATTTATCAGGAACGCTCATATCTTCCAGAATTATGGCAAACTCATTCATTGCTTTCCTAAATTCCTGATTGAGGTAATGTTTGCGTCCTTTATGGTAAGTGTCGATCAAATTGTGCTTCTCGTCTGAAATTTGCTCGTCGCGCAAACCAACCAGTTCATAAACTCTCACTGGTTTATCTTTTCCCTTGACGCGAATAAAGTCAAGCTCCCTGTACCAGATGCGATCGGCACATGGCTCAAAGGTATTTTGGCTAATCACAATGTCACAGCCATATTGCTTACTAGCACCTTCCAAGCGCGACGCCAAGTTGACTTCATCGCCGATAGAAGTGAGTTCCATGCGCTGAGAAGAACCAATATTGCCACTGATAACTGAGCCGGAGTTGATGCCAATGCCAACCTTTATTTCTAGCTGATTGTTTTCGCGGCGCTTGGAATTGAATGCTGCTAAGCGATGGCGCATTTGCACTGCTGTTTGAACTGCCATCCAGGCATGATCGTGCAATGGCAGGAACGCACCAAATACGGCCATAAGCGCGTCGCCAATGTATTTGTCTAGGGTGCCTTTGTACTTAAAGACAGCATCGACCATCGACTCGAAATATTCGTTGAGCATTTGCACCACTTCTTCCGCCTCCAAGCTTTCGGTCAAGGTGGTGTAGCTGCGAATATCTGAGAACAGAATGCTAACTTCTTTGCGATCGCCTCCCATCTTGAAATTATCGCCGCTTGCCAGCAGTTGTTCGGCGACTTCCTGAGTCATGTAGCGATACATCGTACTCTTGAGGCGCTTTTCATCGCTGATGTCGTCCATCACCACTAAAGCGCCGCTAACTTTAGTAGCATCGCTGGCATTGGCGATCGTATTAATCGACAGATTCACACTGTGTTGTTCGTTACAGGCGGATTCTAATACTTGATCTGGGTAATATTGCTGGCGCTTTTTCTCATCCGTAGTGTTTAAAGCCGTTTTAAACCATTGGGGAAATTTATCCTCATCTTGTTCTTCTTTGCCTTTGATCCGCACCAATTCGTAAATTGGTTTTCCTTCCAGTTTTTCATCCTCAGCAAAGCCTAGCAATCGCTTCGCACTTTCATTTGCCGCGATAACTTTACCCTCTTTATCTGTTGAGATCACGCCGTTGGATAAGCAGCGGAGAATATCTCGCTGCATTTGTTGCTGTTGCTTGACCTCGGCAAAGAGTTTGGCATTTTGCAGCGCCACACCAGCTTGGATATTAAAGATCTGCATGAATTCTTGGTCGCTGCGATTAAAACTTGCTTTCCAGCATTCCGGTACTTTCGGCCATTGAGAGGGATCGTATGCAGGCCAATCTCCCTGTTTTTTCTTGTTGATTAATTGCGTGACGCCAATCAATTCTTGATCTGCGTTAAACACGGGCATACACAACATACTGCAAGTGCGATAACCCAAATTTTGATCTGTTTGTTTGGAAGTCTCCGAACGGGGATCTTCATACAAATCAAATCCAATCATCAGCGGTTCGTGGGATTCGGCAACTATACCCGCGAATCCCGCCGTTCTGGGAATGCAGAGTTCTTTTAATTCGCCATTAATGGGAATTTTCGTCCATAATTGATTGCGATCGTGGTCTATTAACCATAGGGTGCTGCGATCGGCATTCATCAATTTCTTGGCTTCATCCATCACTCGACCGAGGGTTTCTTCTAGGTCGAGACTGCTCTTACTTAAGGCTTCGTTCGCTTTCATCAGCGCATCAGCCGCTCGCTGTCTTTGGGTAGCTACATAAAAAGATTTAGAACTTTCCAGAATTAAGCGAATCGAAGGAGCGAATTCTTCAAAAACTTTTTCGTCTTCCTCAGTAAAACCATTTAGATTGATGCGTCCATCTAAATGCTTGGTTTGCTCGTTTGGCAACTTTAATTTGTTGATTAATTGCACTACCGCTACTAAGTCGCCTCGCTCGCTCAATAATGGCATCACCAGCATCGTGTAGGTGCGGTATCCATTTTTTTGGTCTTGCTTCTGGGCAAAAGCGGAGCGGGGATCGTCATAGAAATCAAAGGGAATATTAATCACTTTCCCGAAGGTGGCTACTTCGCCTGCAATCCCTTGGGTCGCCGGAAAGCGAATTTCTAGAGCGCGTCCTTCTTCATCTTTGGCAACAATTGACCACAGTTCGTTTTTCTCTTCGTCTACTAAATAAATTGTCGTGCGGTCTGCATTCAGTAATTCTCCTGTTTTCAGGGTAATAGCATTCAACATATCTTGGAGAATGGCATCAAAACCCTGGCTGTCGGTCAGCATTGTCAGGGTTTGATTTATCACCCGAAGTTTGTCTTCAACGCCGGTAACTACTTCTTTGAAAGAATTTTTGTTTAGGGGGGCGAGAAACGTTGAAAAAGAGCCTTCCGTTGTGGCTAATGCACCGCCACGATTCGATTCAGGAGTCGGAGCCGCAGGGGGTTGATGCACTGGCGGATTTTCCCCCTGGGGGACTACATCAATCACTTTGCGATCGCGAGCATTATGCGGTTTTGTTTTATACACTTGCTGATTTTCCACCCCGCCGATCGGTTTCTGAGGATGAGCTTGTCCTTTTCTACGCAGCGATGGATTATCAACTTTCGCGACTAGCTCAACTCCCTTACCCGATAGCGTTTTAATCTCATCAGTATCTACTTGTGTCATTTTACGCACCTGCTCATGCTCTGCTTGTGCGACTGCGTTATGATATATCCTCTTACCTTTCTGAGTATTACTTTGTGTCATTTTACTCAAGGGCGGACGCTCTGCTTCGGCGACTACATCGATCGTCTTAGCTTCCTGAGTATTTACTTGTGCGACTACATCGATCGTCTTAGCTTCATGAGAATCTCCTTGTGTCATTTGAAACACCGACTGATTTTCTGCTGACTCGACAAGATCGATCGCCTTAGCTTCATGAGAATCGCCTTGTGCCATTTGAAACACCGGCTGATTATCTGCTTCTGGGACTATATCGATCGTCTTAGCTTCATGAATATTCCCTTGTGCCATTTTACGCACAGGCTGATGCTCTACTTCTGGAATTGCACCTATTACACTCGGCGCAGGAGCGTACACTTGTGGAATTTGTTGCAGAGGCTGATTTTCCACGTCCAGAATTGCATCAACTACACTCGGTGCAGGAGTACCCGATGGTGCAATTTGAGACACGGAAGTTTTAACGTAGGGGACTACATCTATCACAGTGGCAGTCTGTGCAACAGATGGCAGATGCAAACGGGATGCGATCATAGTTGTTTATAGAGTATTGGAGTTACAGATTGGTATGTGAAACGCTAGAAGTTTAATTTACAGATTAGTTTACTATATGTTTTTTTTCCACGCTCCCGTGAGATTTTATGATTCTGACATTATGCCACGGAATATTTGTGCCGCTGATTACCAAACTTTTCCCATTTGCAGAATTTTCGTAACCAGGAGCTTTGAATAAACACTTTAGAACTCTTTTGTTGTCAAACTGTTAAGGATTGTTTAAAGTTTTGTCAATTGCCGTCTCAGTATGAGATCCTGAGTCTGGGAGAGGTTTTGGTTTAGAAATTGGTAATGGCTGCATTTGACGGTGAGAAGCAGCTTGTGCCAGAAGAGATTCGGCAAAGGCTATCGCCTCAGTGCCAAACTCTCCGCCAGCTAGCTGAGCCAGTTCTTCACTGCGAGTGAGATGATTGTCGAGGGCAGATACCCGCACGACGGTGCGAACATCTGAGTGCTGAGTGTTGGATATCTCATGACTGGTGACTGCTGACTCCTTCTCGATAACTTCTTTATCAACTCGGAAGTGACGATCGGCCATAGCGGCGACTAGGGGCTGGTGGGTGACGCAGAGAACCTGATGGTGTTGAGAGAGTTGGTGGAGCTTTTGAGCGATCGCCACAGCAACCCGTCCAGACACTCCCACATCAATCTCATCAAATATTAGTGTTCCCACAGAATCCACTTGAGAGAAACACGCCTTCAGCGCAAGTAGAAAACGACTCATTTCCCCGCCAGAGGCAGTTTCTGTCATCGGATGCAGCGGTTCCCCTGGATTGGGGCTAAACATAAATACAATCTTGTCAGCACCGTAAGACGTAGGCGGACAGGGCGCAGTTTCTACTTGAAACTGTACCTTTTCCATCGCCAAGGGCTTAAGTTCTGACACCAAACGAGCTTCCAGTTCATCGGCGGCAGTGCGGCGCAACTGAGTTAGACTAGCACAAGCTTTCTCAAGTATGGCTTTTCGTTCCTGATATACTTGCTCCAGAACTTCGATCGATTGTCCGCCCCCTTGTAGTTCCTCCAACTCAGATTGGACGCGCTGACTGTATGCGATCGCTTCCCCCAGACTAGGGCCATACTTGCGGCAAATTTGTTTAAGATCCCGGATTCGCTGTTCCACCGTTTCCAGACGTTGGGGATCTGCTTCTAAATCTTCACCGTAGGCATTAATTTGTCGTCCCGCTTCTTCCACCTGAGATAGAGCCGCACTTACCATATCTAGAATTGGTTGCAGCTGGACATCGTAGTTCACCATATCGATCAAAACTGTTTCCGCTTGACCCAGTATGTCAGCAGCGGCATCAGCTTCGCCATCATTTTGATATAAAGCTTGATAGACTTGGTAACTTTGCTTTTGCAATTCTACAACGTGACTGAGGCGCTGACGTTCTTGTTCGAGATGTTCTGATTCATCGGGATCTTGAAGATTAGCGGTACTCAGTTCTTTTAGCTGAAATTCCAGTAAATCCAACTTTTGCAAGCGCATCTGCTCGGACTGGCGACGATTTTCCAAGTGAGAGAGTGCCTCAGAGCAGGCTGTAAAAGCTGCGAAGACCTCTCGCCGCTGTAGGAGTAGGGGGGAACCGCCGAAACTATCGAGGCAATGGCGCTGACGTGCTGGCTGTCCGATTTGAACCGTTTGACCTTGAGCGGTGATCTCTACCAAACGCGATCGCAGTTGTTCTATCTGCTGTCGGTTTACCACCACCCCATTGATCCGCGATCGACTGCTACGCAGCACACCCTGACTGGTAGACATTTCGCGACTGCATACCAAAGAAATTTCATCCAAAAGGTCGATTTCTTGTTCAGCAAGCCAGTCAGCCAACTCCGCAGTCAACTTAAAAGTCGCTTCCACTACAGCACGAATAGCCCCAGTCCGAATAGACCTGCTGGTAACTTTACCTCCCAAAGCGGCATCGATCGCATCGAGAATAATCGACTTTCCCGCGCCAGTTTCCCCAGTCAACACATTTAGACCTGGGCCAAATACAAGCTCCAGACGATCGATCAGGGCAAAATTTTCAATCCGCAATCCAAGTAGCATGAGGGGACAGGGGCAGAGGGGCAGAGGGGCAGAGGGGGATTTAGCAATTCCTCAATCCAAAATCTAAAATCTAAAATCGACCAAATTAGGTATAGCGTAAGTTTGGGTAGGTGAGGTCTTCATCCGAGTCATTGTTACAATGTTTAACATAAAGACCCCGACTCGGTTTTATTCATGAATTTAAAGACGGTATCGCCAAGCTCATCTAATTCTTATTCAGAAGCAAGGCTTCAGAAGCCTGCATACCCAGCCATGAGGAATGATGCAACGAAAGTTGTTGCCCCGACGGTAACGGTAGAACAGGCATCGCAGTCGCCAACGCCAGCTAAACGGGTTACTGTTGTGGCATCAGAGAAGGAAACAGAAGGGCTACGCTATGACCCAGAAGCGATCGCCGAGTATTATCAGCAGCGTCCATTACAAGTATGGGGAAGATTTGTAGGCATAGTGTGGCCGTGTGTCACTTTTGCCGCCAACTTGTGGTTGGATCGTCAGCTGGGGCGCATAGCCAAGAACCAGAAGCGACGAGCCGTTCAGCTGCGGGAAATCTTGACCAAACTAGGCCCAGCCTACATCAAAGTGGGACAAGCCCTATCCACCCGCCCAGACTTAGTTCCGTCCTTATACTTGGAAGAATTAACCAATCTGCAAGACCAACTACCCCCCTTTCCCAACGAGGTAGCTTACAGGTTTATAGAAGAAGAACTGGGTGCAAAACCCGAAGAAATATACGCAGAACTATCGCCAGAACCCTTGGCGGCTGCTTCTCTGGGCCAAGTTTATAAAGGCAAACTCAAAACAGGTGAAACTGTCGCCGTAAAAGTACAGCGACCCGACCTTACCCAGAGAATAGCACTCGATTTATACATCGGGCGTTCTTTGGCTGCATGGGCGAAGAAGACCTTTAAACGGATACGCAGCGACTTAGTAGCGATCCTGGATGAATTTGGCAGCCGCATCTTTGAAGAACTGGACTACATCCAGGAGGGACATAACGCCGAGCGATTTGAGCAGCTATACGGTAATGTACCGGATATCTATATTCCCAAGATTTACTGGGAATACACACAGCGTCGCGTTTTGACGATGGAGTGGATAAACGGCACCAAGTTGACTAATCTGGAAGCGATCGAGAAACAGGGAATAGATGCCCGTCATTTGATAGAAGTAGGAGTACAGTGTTCCCTGCGTCAGCTGCTAGAACACGGCTTCTTCCACGCCGACCCCCATCCCGGCAATTTGCTAGCCAGCCCAGATGGCAAATTAGTTTATCTGGACTTTGGCATGATGAGCGAAGTCAAGCCCTATCAGCGTTATGGCTTAATTGAAGCAGTCGTGCATTTGGTCAATCGGGACTTTGAAGGCTTAGCCCGCGATTACGTCAATTTAGAGTTTTTGACGCCCGACACCGACTTGACGCCCATCATCCCCGCATTTGCCGCCGTATTTAACGATGCCCTGGGAGCAAGTGTAGCCGAACTAAACTTTAAGAGCATCACCGATCAGCTCTCGGCGTTGATGTACGAATATCCGTTCAGCGTACCCGCTTACTACGCCCTAATTATTCGCTCCCTCGTCACCTTGGAGGGAATCGCGATCCAAATAGACCCCAACTTTAAAGTTCTCAGCAAAGCCTATCCCTACGTTGCGAAAAGGCTGCTGACAGATACATCGTCGGAATTAAGGACTTCTCTACGGGATCTCCTGTTCAAAGACGGCAAATTTCGCTGGAATCGTTTGGAAAACTTGCTGCGGAATGCCGGTATCTCTCAAGACTACGACCTCAATCAGGTGTTGAATCAGACTGTAGACTTTCTGTTTTCCGAACGGGGCGAGTTCATTCGCAAAAACCTGGCCGATGAAATTGTCAATGGTTTAGACTCTTTAACGCGCAATAGCTTCCAAAATTTTACCTATGCCTTTCGCGAACGGGTTGGCTTAGGGGTAAACGAGAAGCCCGTTGCAAGCGAAACGCCTCAAAGTTTGGCACATATCAAGCGGATTTGGCAGATTCTTCAGGAAACTCCTGGTTTTGACCCAACGCAACTGCTTCCGCTGATTCCCAAATTGCTAGTGAAGCCAGAAACGCAGGAGATGGGTCAGCAAGTAGCTAGCGGTTTAGCCCAGCGTGCTGTGGCGCGGCTGATTCGGGAAATTTTAGTAGCCGAAGAACCCAAATCAGCCCAGAATAACGGTCACAAGCAGAACTCATCCACCAGATTAGCGCTGCCTGAGCCACTAGGGAAGAGGGGCTAGGGGCTAGGGGAATTTTAGATTTTAGATTTTAGATTTGAAATTTGAAATTTGAAATCTGAAATCTAAAATTTGAAATTCTCCCCCCCTCTGCCCCTCTGCTCCTCTGCACAAGCGCCCCTCTGCCCCTAGCTGCTCCCCTCTAAGGCTTGAACCTTTTGCTGACAGGCTTCGAGTTCGGAGCTAAAGCGGGTGAGCAGTTCCTCTTTTTCTGCTTCTAAGGCTTGAACCTGTTTTTGTAACTTGATTTCCAACTGTTGAATCTCTTCTCTACGGGCTTCTAGTTCTACGGAACGGCGGGCTAAATCTTGCTTTTCTAATGTGAGGGATTGCAGCCCTTGTTCAACCCGTTCCTTTTCTTGCTGCAAAAAGGCCGGGGTTATGCCACTGGCGAGATAATTTTCCACCAGATTCAGCACCCAGTCTGTGGCAGCTTTAACGCTCAAAATCTGGCCTGCCGGGGAAAGTTGTACTAAAACCAGTAAGCCATCGTTGTAGGAATCTGCTTCTGTTGCCGGAATTATCTCAGATTCGCTCATCAATGCCCAAGTATGTCCAGATTCTTGGCGAGCTATTAATCGCAGCCTGGGCTCACTTGACAATCCTTGCTTTTGCACCAGGGCCAAATGTAGCATTGCCTTTATTTTTTACTACCTCACGTCCAATTTATAATATCGTTTCTGCTCTAGGTGACTCAGCTAAGTATGTAAGATTTCAGTATATTTTTTGAGTCGTTAAATAAAAGTTTAAACCTCTGTCATCCCCCTAGTAGGGGAAAATGACGAATATTGCGCGATCGCGTTCCCTGTACCAAAGCTGATATAGCAAAGTGCTGAGTGCAAAGAGTGGAAACACAGTCGCTTCCTTGCGGGGAATAGCTCAATACTGTCCTAACATATCTGACTATAGCTATACAAGCTCAAACACATATGCAAACAACAACGCTCCCACGCTGGCTAGTTCGCCGAGATATCGATGGATTCTTCGGGCTAGCACTCGATAATTTTATTCAAATCTTGCTGATTGTCAATCTATGCGGGGGGGTGCTAGGCTTCCCACCGTCTTTGATTTACGGACGCATTCTGCCGGGAATAGCGCTGAGTTTGATAGTTGGTAATTTTTATTACAGTTGGCTGGCTTACCAACAGGGGCAAAGGGAACAGAGAGATGATATCACAGCTTTGCCTTATGGTATCAACACTGTTAGTCTGTTTGCCTATGTTTTCTTAGTGATGTTGCCAGTGCGGCTGGGTGCTTTAGCCAAGGGCTTCTCTAGCGAACAAGCTGCGGAATTGGCTTGGCAAGCGGGTTTGGTGGCTTGTCTGGGCAGCGGATTGATTGAATTCTGCGGTGCTTGGATTGGCAATACTCTGCGTCGAATCGCTCCTCGCGCCGCTCTACTCTCTACTTTAGGCGGAATTGCGCTCACTTTTATTGCGATCGGCTTTCTCTTCCGCACTTATGCCAATCCAGTTGTGGGATTAGTGCCGTTAGGGGTGATTCTCCTAACTTACTTCGGTCGGGTAAAGTTTGCCATTCCGGGTGGTTTGTTGGCGGTGTTGCTGGGAATTGCCCTTGCTTGGGGAACGGGATTGATGAGTTGGGATAGCGCCCGATTTGTTGAGGCTGTAAAACCAATAGGGGTTTACTTACCCGGCTTTTGGTTGGGAGATTTGTGGCAAGCACGCGGGGTTTTGGTAGACTACCTCAGTATTATCTTGCCGATGGGATTATTTAACCTGGTTGGCAGTATTCAAAATTTGGAAAGTGCGGAAGCAGCGGGGGATACTTATCCTGCTACGCCTTGTCTGGCGGCAAATGGGATTGGTACGATCGTGGCGGCTATCTGCGGTTCCTGTTTCCCGACTACAATCTATATCGGTCATCCGGGTTGGAAAGCGATGGGGGCGCGGGTGGGATATTCTGTCCTCAATGGTGTAGTGATGGGTTTGCTGTGTTTGAGCGGTACTGTTGCGTTTTTAGCATATTTTGTGCCGATCGAAGCTGGGATGGCGATCGTTCTTTGGATCGGTATTGTGATTGTTGCCCAAGCTTTTGAGGCTACACCACGTCATCACGCGCCAGCAGTGGTTGTGGGGTTGTTACCTGCGATCGCGGGTTGGGGGGCACTCATCGCCAAAAACTCTCTTCGCGCCGCTGGTTTGGGTACACCAGACAAACCTTTTACCGCAGATTTAGTCCCTCTCTTTAAACTGAGTGACACCTATATCGATGGTGCCTTTGCACTGGAACAAGGGTTTATCTTTTCAGCGATGATTCTGGCTGCGATCGCAGTTTACATCATAGAACGAAATTTTCGTCAAGCAGCATTTTGGTCATTAGGTGCAGCCTTACTTTCCTGGGTAGGTTTAATGCACAGCTACAATTGGACAGTTGCCGATACCGTGATTAAGTTGGGTTGGGGTGCGGGAAGTTCTTGGGCAGTTGGTTATATTTTGTTGGCGATTTTGTTTTTCTATGCGGAATGGCAAGAGAGGAATGAAAAGGCCGATCGGCAAAGTAAAGAATCTGAATGAGTAGGTTAGTTAACCCTAATTAAGAATAGTCGCTCATACTTCAGGTGAAATTAAAGCTAAAGCGCGATTCAGAATTTCTTCTCGATTAACCATATTTTCCAATTCGGCTGTCTCATATCGCCCTTCTGCTACTTCCAGCGATGCTTTATCAGCTGCCATTGGATATGCAGCTTCTAAAACTTCACGTAATTCTTCCGCGTTCAGGTAATAGCCCCCTGCCTTATGGCGCTTATTCTTTTCCTGAATTTCCCTGGCACTATTGCGAATTGAAACATCCCAAGAACGAGTGGTGCGATTTTCAGCTTGCTGCTTAATCAGGTGCAGCAGTAAAATTTTGGCATAGCTGCGAATGTTATTAATTTTGTCGTCGCGGCTCATTTCTTCCAGTTCTTCGATTATTAGCAATGCTTCTGGAATATCACCCTGCAAGAGCAAAGATTTAAGAGCAAGTAATTCTTCCATAATAATACCTGAATATTGGTTAATTGCTATTGTATCCAAAAACTCGTCGCCTAGTCCTGGCTGCTGGCTTTCATACCAAGTAGCTGTGATGTCCATGCTGACCGACTTGAATGGAATAGTGGGCGACTGGTACACCTCAAATATAGCCGAAACAGTTTCGATCGCCAAATTGAAACCGGACTAAAGGATTATACAGATAAAGATGCCACCATGCTTTTCATGGACGTTTTAAAATTAATTTGTAATATCCTAAAGAGCCTCCTTCCGGGTTCAAAGTAAAGGGCATTAATAGACCAGCGATTGAATTTCTGATTAAATATTTTGGTAATAAATTAGCAATCAATTTGGCTTTCCAAGACAAGCTAAAAAATCTCACAGACAATTTTTTCAACCTTGATACAGTTGGCTGAACTGCTGAGGAAAGGTTTTCAATAGTTTGAATTTGAAAGCCGATAGATTTGGCATTGGCAGTCCATTCCTCAATTTCTCCAAACCCATGCTGAACTGCCATCGATATTTCTGTGAGTTGAGTTGCAGTTTGAAATAATTTTGGGAGTTGTTCGAGTTTGGTGTTGCGATAACCATCAAATATAATTAATTGACCACCAGGACGCAGCACGCGGAAAATTTCTGCCAACGGTATTTTGGCTTGAGGTGCATGACATAAACACTCAAAGGCAAACACAATATCAAATGAGCGATCGGGAAATTCTAAGTCATTGAAATTTCCTTCTTGAAAAGTCAGGTTAGAAAAGGCACGGGCTTTTTGACGTGCTATTTTAATATGCAATGGAGTTATATCGATGCCGGTGAAGTGTACTTCTGGATACTGCTGTGCTAAAAAACGGCTATTAAACCCTTTGCCACATCCCAACTCTAAAACATCATTAGCGCCAAATTTGTTAATTTGTTCTGCAACCACTTTGGGTTGAGCATAGTAACCATCAGGATCGAACACCCCATCGAAATTCAACGCCATGTGGATAACATCTTGTCCGGAGTGATAGGTTTGATAGCCCCATTCACTTTGGGTGTAGTAAGATACGGTAATATCGGAATCGAATTCCTTTAAGACGCGATCGCATCCAAAAAGCCAGTCAATTTTAGCGATCGCATCTGCTAAAGTCATTTGATTGGCAAGCATAGCATAGTCTTGTTGCGAACCCGCAGTAAGTAGTTTAATAATGAAGTTTTTAATCAAATTTATTCTATCCTCTAACTGCTAACTGCTTGAATAAATATATTAAATTTTATCTTAACCCGCTCGCGCTTTATTTGCAAGGTCGTTTGGAGCGATGGGGCTTGATTTTTCGCGATCGCTCCTGCTGTCAAAATCAGCGGTAGTAATTTCAGTTTCATAGCGATAATCGTTGCGATCGCTAATGGTTCACGGTTCGTGGTTCATAGCTCATTGCGGAGCGATCGCGCACTCGATTCGATGACAAAAAAGCCGATCGCTCCGCAACCCTCACGATAACGGTTGAGATTCATCCACTAAAGTGGGAGCCACCAACGGTTCTCCACTGGCTGGCGGTTCCGCCGGTTTACCAAAAGCGATCCGCAGAAATGGTGGAGCCAGAAATGTGGTCAAAATCACCATAATGATAATGGCAGCTTCCAACGGCTTGTCAATCACGCCACTGGCAGAACCGATACCTGCAAACACCAGCCCAACTTCGCCACGAGGAATCATCCCGACACCTATAGCCCACCGATTAATCCCCGGTTGCCCAAACACTGCCCAGCCTGTTACTATCTTGCCTGCGATCGCCACAGCAATCAAAAATACCGCAATAAACAAACCCGCCCGATTATCGGGCACAGTTGGATTCAAGACCCCCAAATCCGCTCTAGCTCCTACAGCGACAAAGAAAATGGGCACAAAAAGGTCGGCGATGGGTTTCACCAATTCATCCAACTCTTTGCGGGCATCGGTTTCATCCAGCACCAACCCAGCCGCGAATGCTCCTAAAATCGCTTCCAGATGAATTGCGTTGCCCAGGAATGCCATAAAGAAGGCAAAAGTAAACGCCGGAATCACGATATTGCCACGGGTTTTAAAATTTTCCACAACGGCAATAAAGGTTTTGTTGAAGATGTTACCCAACAGGATAGAACCAATCAAAAAAGCTGTTGCACTGACGATTAAGTAGATGACATTGACAACATCAATCTTCCCAGTTTTGGCTAAACTGGCGACAACCGCCAGGACAATAATTCCCAGCACATCATCAATTACCGCTGCACCAACAATGATTTGACCTTCTGTGGATTTGAGTCGTCCCAGTTCGGATAAAACCTTAGAAGTGATGCCAATACTGGTTGCTGTGAGTGCAGCCCCCGCAAAAATGGCCGGAATGGCGGGCACGTGGAAGAATGTCATGAGTCCAACTGTACCAGCCGCAAAGGGCACTGCTACCCCGACACAGGCAACCACCGTGGCTTGAGAGCCCACTTCCTTGAGTTGGCGCAGATCCGATTCCAGCCCAATCTCAAACAGCAAAACGATTACACCCAGTTCTGCCAGAACGGAAATAACTTCGCCTTGGGACTGAAATATGCTGGTCAACGCTTCTGGAGTCAGATTGTTAATCCATTGCAGAACAGTCATGACCCCCGAATCGGATGCTTGGAGTCCACTCTCCGGGAAGACGATCAGATGCAAGGCAGATATGCCCACAATTACCCCAGCTACCAGTTCGCCCAAAACGGGCGGAAAATCAAGGCGCTTGGAGATTTCAGCGCCGATTTTACTGGCGACATAGATTACCACTAAACTCAGCAGCACCCCGGTGAGGACAATCGGAGCATTTTCGGCTTCAGCAGTTGCCAAGAGCGGTTCTTGGGAAACGAGGGATGATATCCCAGGGAAACGATATGCGATCGCATTGGTCAAAAACATAGGCTAGGCTCTTCTGTACAGGATTGTTCAATGTTAAAAGAATTGGGAAAAATGTTTTTCTGACCATTACCCATTCCCCATTCCCCATTACCGCCATAACAAAAAGCTCAGTTTGTCAACCCCTCAGAGATCCAACAATATAGACTTGCAGCCCTTTGTCGTAGGTATGCTGCTTTGGACACCGCATAATTAAAATTTTCGGATAACCGACATATTTATGATGCCGTGTTCCTCCAAAAATGTTTCAATATGAACATTAGCATAATAATTCCAAAACACCCATGTTATAATATATTACTATTGTATTGCGAAAGAGAAATCATGACTATCGATACAGAGATATTTCAAACTATCGTCAAAATGCCAGATCCTCTAAAAAAAGAGATATTGCATTATGCAGAATATTTACTTGAGAAACAAGCAAAGACTGAATTATCTCAAGAACAGCTTGAAGAAATTCATGGTTATGGTAGTTGGGCTGGTCAGATCGTGATGTCTGATGATTTTGATGAACCACTGGAAGATCTAAAGGAATATATGTAAGATGAAAGCCCTCTTAGATACTCATGCCTTCCTTTGGTATTTGCTTGGCGATCCCAAGCTGGGTAGTAAAGCGAAAGAAGCGATCGATACTAAAACAGGTTTGTATTTTAGTATTGCCAGCCTTTGGGAAATATCCATTAAAATCAATGTTGGTAAGCTTCAACTGAATCGACCATTTCAAGACCTGCAAAAGGAATTGCAATACATTAACGCTCAACTCTTACCGATTACGTTTGAAGATACTGAAACTTATATAAGTCTGCCATTGAATCATCGCGATCCGTTCGATCGCATTCTGGTAGCACAGGCAATAAATCATTCCCTTGTTTTAATTAGTCGCGATCCGGCTTTTGATGCTTATCCAATTCAGCGGTTGTGGTCATAAGGAAAGCAAAATGAGGTTTTAGATGATATACGATGCAATGATGGAGTATGGAGGATGAAATGGTCGTTACACTACAACTGCGTCAAATTGACGTTCAACCAGGGCAATACTTGACATTGCGCGAGATTAGTTGGGCAGAGTTTGAAGCAATTTTAAACGAAATTGGAGAACATCGCGCTGCACGAATTGCTTACTATCAAGGGGTGTTGGAAATTCGGATGCCGTTACCAGAACATGAAGTTAACAAAGAACTAATCGGCGACATGGTTAAATTGCTACTTGATGAGTTAGAAATGGACTGGGAGCCTTACGGATCGACAACATTTAAACGTGCGGAAATGTCAGCAGGTATAGAACCGGATACCTGTTTCTATATTCAAAATGCTCGCCGAATGATTGGAAAGCGACGGCTTAATTTATCAGTAGACCCACCACCAGATTTAGCAATTGAAATAGACGTAACTTCAAAAACGCAGATTTCCGCTTATGTGGCGTTAGGTGTGCCGGAACTTTGGTGTTATGGAAATGGCAAATTGCAAATATTCCTATTACATGAAAGCGAGTATGTGCAGGTAGAAAGTAGCCTCACATTTGGTAATTTCCCTGTTATTGAGGGAATTGTGCAATTTTTGAAATTGAGCGAAACAGAGGGAGCTAGTGCAGCACGACGAGCATTTCGGCAATGGGTGCGTGAAGCTTTACTCAAATCTTAAAACTATTACTTAAACGGGAGAAGCAATGAAAGCAATTAAAGTTATGGCTATCATCAATGAACAAGGGCAAATTACTTTAGATCGCCCCCTAATGACAGAGAAAAACAGTCGCGTTGAACTAATTGTCCTCATCCCAGAAGCAGGAGAAATAAATGAAGATGATAAAACTAAAGAAGAAATTATAGCAGATTTCCGTCAAGCTTGGCATGAAGCAATGACCGGACAAACCATTCCTGTTGCCCAACTTTGGGAAGGACTTGAGGATGTCTGAGCAACCGTTAATTCAAGTTGAAGCTGCGCCAACCTTCAACCGAAATTTACGCACCCTTGCCAAGAAATATCGCAGTATTCGTGATGATATACAACCCCTAATCGAACAACTTGAACGGGGAGAATTGCCGGGAGATCGAATATCTGGGATTGCGGATGAAGTCTTTAAGCTGAGAATCAGAAATAGCGACATTAAAAAAGGTAAAAGCGGTGGCTACCGTCTAATTTATTATGTCAAAACTGCAAAAGGGATCGTTCTATTGACTGTTTATACCAAATCTGAACAAGCAGATATTGCAGCGGATGAAATTAGGGACATTATTTCAGAGTATAAACAACGTGCAGTTGAAGATGAATAAGATGGATATATTTAATTGAGATTTTGGCATATTCATTCATCCAAGTCTACCTGATTAACCACATCCAAAGGTATCTCTAACGCCTCTGCAATTTGCTCGTCGCTTAAGCCAAAATTCCGTAATTTATCAATTGTTTCAATCTTAGTTTGATTCTTACTTTGCTGCTGAAAATTAGGAGTTTCAGGCTCACTTTTTTCTGAGATAGCAGTGGAGGGAGTATCGCAACTGTTGATAGAACCTATACCTATAATGTTTTTATGGCGAGTGTTTTTAGTCCCAAAAGTTACACCCACATTTATTTGCCGTTCTAATACAGATTCTAGATTACTTTTCTTTACTTGTTCGCCAAAGACATCAGATAACATTTGCAAAAGTTCGTGACTGACTTTTTTAACGTGCTGGGCGCTATAACCATAAGTTTCTGAAACATCAGCATACTTTTGACCCTTCAGTATTCCCGCGATAATCCTCCGTTGCAAGTCATTTAGATGCTTGTCTGTCTTGGTGAAGACAGCTTCATCAACAAATTGCAATATCTGAGGAACGTCCATAGGTGGGTAGATGAGACAGCTATGGTTACTATACCCAACTTTTTCCCACTTTTTGCAACTTTTTTTTACTGAAAATCCCAATTATTTATCCTGATTTGAGAAAGATCCAACTTTTTCCAACTTTTTTGGCTTTGCGGGTGTTGTGCGGCAGAGCTAGCATGATGGAAAGCTCTGCCGTACATAGCACCATCTGTTATACCCTTGGTGGGTGTTATGCCGCAACTGTGGCAGGGTTCATTTACTTCCGGATAAAGGGTACGCAATATGGAATACCTTTACAAGTCTGTAAGGAGCAAGTGTTATGGGTACTAAATTCAAGAGAAGAATTCTCTCAATTGATGGTGGTGGTATCCGGGGTATTATCCCTGCGATCGTTCTCAACTACATTGAAGAGCACACAGGAAAACGAATAGCAACAATGTTTGATTTAATTGCAGGCACTTCAACAGGAGGAATTTTAGCACTGGGTTTAACTAGAAAGAACTCAGACTCTAGCATCAATAAGGAGCCAGAGTACACAGCTGTCGAACTTGTAAATTTCTATCGCCAATATGGAGAAAAAATTTTTACTGAGAAGTGGCCAACGCCTATAGATGATTTGCTACAACCCAAGATAGACCCACAAGGTAGGCAAGAAGTTTTAACGGCGCTTCTAGGTGAAGCTAAGGTTGAAGACGCAATAAAAGAAATTTTGATCACGAGCTATGATATCGAACTGAGAATACCAGTTTTTTTTACAAGCAATCGGGATGCAGAGGACATCGAAAGTAGTGATTGCCGCAAAATATGTACGGGATTTAAAATGGTTGAGGCAGCAATGGCAACTTCTGCTGCACCGACATTCTTTCCCCCCTACCAACTCGAAACAGCACATCGTACTCCAGAGGGATATTACGCTTTGATAGACGGCGGAATTTTTGCAAATAATCCTTCCTCACTTGCAATGATGGAGGCGATGATTTCTTACAAGAGAAATACTGATAAAGAACTAGAACGTACTGATACTCTTGTTGTTTCTTTGGGTACTGGCTCACTAACTAGACAATATAAGTATAAAGATGTGAAAAATTGGGGACAACTCAAATGGGGACTTCCCTTACTTAACGTTGTCCTAGATGGTCAAAGCGAAGCTGTTGCTTATCAGCTTAGTAAGCTAATGGTGACTAGAGGAGAGAACAGAAACTACTACCGTTTTCAACTTCCATTGAGTAGCGATCATAATCACGATCAGATGGATAATGCAAGTCCTAGTAATATCGAGTACCTAGAGGAGCGAGGTAAAAAACTGACTGAGCATCTTCAGGAAACTTTGGATGAGTTGTGTGAGATTTTGAAGGAGGATTACTGACATATATTCTGGTTAAGCTTCTACTAACAACGGTGATAATGCGTAAGTCCCGATTAAGTAAACATTGGTAGCCTTCCCATTGAGCGATCGCAGGATAAATCGAAAAGGTCTACCTATACCACTACCTAATGACCAATTTAGGTGCAGAGAAAGGAGAATGCGATCGCTGGCTATCTATCACTTTGCACGGTTAGCCAAGCGCGATGTTGTCAGCATTCTGTTAAAATGAAGACGACTGAAAGAGGCAATTCTTATGGCTATTCGTGACATCACGATCGCCAAATTGCAGCAACTTTCCGAACCACTTTTGCAGGAAGTAGTGGGCAGCGCCCACCTCTACCGCTATTTGCCAATGACTATAGCTTGTCCATTAATAGCTGTAGGTAGAGCCCCTAAAACCTTTGGTATCAGAGGCGTCAGATCCGCCAAGCGGTTAGATGATGCCTGCAAAACAATCACCGCTATGTCAAATTCTGGTAAATTCTGCTGAAATGATAGGTTGCGGTCAACTGTGATGAAAATATCAAATTCTGCCGCCGCCAAAGCAAGAAGCTGTCCATTTTTTGTGCCTGCCCATCCCATCTGTGAAACTGTTTTCACCTCGTAACCCACAAACTCTTTGGCAAGTTTGCGATCGCGTAGCGTGCCGTAGGCAATCGATGCACTCATCTAGAAGAAGCTTCATCCTATGCCACCATGCTGATAAGTTGTTTTCCAACCTCTTCCAATAATGCGATAACTTGATCCTTAGTTACCGTCGGAAATCCATCGATAAAATCATCAATTGACTCTCCCGCCTTCAAATAGTCAAAGAGTGTCTGCACCGGAACTCTTGTGTTAGAAAAAACCGGAGTGCCACCCATAATTTCAGGAGATGTGCTAATAACAGGGGAGTTTTTAAGCATGGTCTTTCATCTTTCTAGTCTAGTATCTATAGTTTATCAAACTCTGCAAAACTTAGTGTGCTAGAGGCGATCGCTTTTCGCAGCAATTACTAATGATAGAGGAAAGTCAGTTCGTCGTGCTGCAAAGATTAAGCAAGCTTTGATCTCTTCAAGTTCTAAATCAGGAAAATCTTCTAGGATCTCAGCAACACTGACATTTTCAGCCAGCATTTCTAAAATGTCACTGACTCGAATTCTCATCCCCCGAATACAGGGGCGACCACCACACTGACCAGGTGTTTGGGTAATGCGAGTCAACAAGTTAGTCATTGAATTCATCTTGTGTTTGCCTGTAAGGTTACAGTCGGTGATTTTATTATACTGAGTTACTCGAAAATTGCGATCGCTTTTCGCCGCAAGTACCAAGGAGATCTGTTTGCAGAGATAGCGATATGCCTCCGGCACGCTACGCGATCGCCCTTCGATCGCAATTCTCCCCTGCTTTATTCGTGAGAAGGGTTAGCCAACCGCAATGTGATCACCCTTCTGTTAAAATAAAGACGACTGAAAGAGGCAATTATTATGAGTATTCGTGAGATTGCGATCGCCAAATTGCAGCTACTTCCAGAATCAGCTTTGCCAGAAGTTAGCGACTTCATCGACTTTGTGATGCACAAGCATCAATCTAAAATAGCTGATAGGAAAAACCAAGACGATATGGCTAAAGCATGGGCAAAATGGTTTGAGGAAGTCGATCGCTTGGAAGTAAGGACTACTGAGCCAGCCAACGAATATCAGCAACTCCTACTCAACAAGTATCGGCAGCAAGGTCTAACCCTATGATTCTCTGTGATGCAGGTGTCTTACTTTGTCTAGTCGATCGCACTCAGCCCCAGCATAATGCCTATAGAAGTGCAGTTATGCGATTAGCAAAACCTCTCGTTACAACCTGGTCATGCTTGACAGAAGCCATGTATCTTGCTCTCCATCGTGGCAGTTGGGCAATGCAAAAACAGTTGGGTCAGCTTCTTTTGGATAAACATCTGACAATCTACGAAATTCAAGAAAGTGATTATATCCGTTTATTTAAGCTAATGGAGCAATATCGCGATCGACCAATGGATTTGGCGGATGCAACCCTGGTTCTGACTGCTGAAAAAACGGGGTATCGTCGAATTCTTACTCTCGATTCTGATTTTTTATTTTATCGTATTGGCGATCGGGATACATTTGACATAATACAAGTTCCGTGATTCGTAGCCGTCGCTTTTAAATAATTCAGGATAAATCGAAAAGTCGAATTTAGCGATCGTAATGGACGTACATACGAGTCTATGGGCCTACGCCCGTCAACAAGCCAGTCATTGAGTTCATCTTGTGTTTGCCTGTCAGGTTACAGTCCCAGATTTGATTATACTGAGTTACTCGTAAATTGCGATCGCTTTTCGCCGCAAATACCAAGGAGAGATGCTTGCAGAGGTAGCGATATGCCTCCGGCACGCTACGCGATCGCATTTAATTCGCGTGATAGACTTAAGACTAGATTGCTAGCTAATCGGTGAAGTCACCATGAACCCACAGTTCACTCAGGTTTTTGAGCTAACCCTCTCGGAAAAATTGCAACTTGTCGAAGACTTATGGGACAGCATTGCCGAGCTTCCCGATCAAATCCCTGTACTTGACTGGCAAAAAGAAGAACTTGCCAGGAGGAAAGCAACCTATTTGCAAAATCTAGACTCAGGCAGTTCTTATGAGGTAGTTAAAGAACGAATTCATAGCAAACATTATGTTTTTGACCCTACATGAGTGAAACCGTTTACATCGAAACTAGCATAATCGGGTATCTGACTATCAGACCGAACAATAATTTAATTCTGATGGCTAACTCAGAAGCTACGTGAGAATGGTGGGATACTCGCCGCCATCAGTTCGAGCTTTACATTTCTGAAGTGGTTTTGGATGAGGTAGCAAGAGGTGATGCAGAGATAGCCAACAGGCGACTTGAAATTTTGCAGGACTTTCCACTGCTCACTGTTAATGAATCCGTGCAAAATTTAGCAGCGCAATTTCTTGCCAAGAGCAATCTTCCACCTAAAGCTGCCGATGATGCGCTCCACATTGCTGTGGCTACGGTTTACAGTTTGGACTATCTGTTAACATGGAACTGTAGGCATATTGCCAATGCTCAGATTCAAAAAAAACTGTTGCAAATCAGTAATGATGCTGGATACGAACTACCAACTATTTGTACGCCCTACGAGCTAATGGGAGAGTAAAAATGTGGAAGGATGAAGTGCTTGAAGAGATTTACAGAATTAGGGAAGAACACGCTAAGTCTTTCAACTACGATTTACAGGCAATTTGCGATGATTTGCGGAAGAAAGAAGCTGAAAGTGGAAGGCAACTCATTTCAAAACCTCTCAAACAGCGCCGTCAGCAACCAAATCAATCGATGTCTCCAACTAGCTAAAAGTTATCTGCTAGGTGTTTTTAGGATTATTGAATATGATTCTGATATTCCAAGATTAACAACCTGCTATCCCCTGTAGTATCTGGAGGTGATATGAAATGACGACTAATACAATTAAGTTGCTTGATGTAGTAGCTATGACAGTCGATCTTCCTGAATATAACCTATGGCGTGGTCAAGTTGGCACTGTAGTTGATATTTTAGCTGGTGGGGCAGCGTTTGAAGTAGAATTCAGCGATCGTAATGGACGTACATACGAGTCTATGGGCCTACGCCCAGAGCAAATTATGGTATTGCATTTTGAGCCAGCATCCCCTGACAAAATACCTGAAATAGCTATGGTATAAAGAAGCATTCCTAACCATGCACTAGGATTGCAAGTGGAAGGCAACTCATTTCAAAAAGAGGCTAAGCGGGAATGGTGGGATATGACCTCTGTGCTACGTTATCAACATTTTCGCTAGCCCTTCCACTTTTTCCTCTATATCCAATCCACCTTCACCTAAACTGTCAGCGGAAGAATTTCGATCGATAAACTCATCTAACAATTCAAAAAATCGATCAAGTGCTTTACTTTCATCCTCCGAATAAAAAAGAATAATGTTAGCCCAAGATTGGCTAGTCTGCACATTGAATTTTTTTCGTATCCATTCAGGAAACTCCATAAAATCGCGGTCTTGTTTTGTTGGTTCTTCTCCTAACTCATATTTAGCAATGCTGTAACCCGATAAAAAAGCCTGAAGGCAAATAATTGAATGTCGTCCCAAGTACATTGAAGGAGCTTTTTTAATTTTCTCGATTAGTGTATATAAATCGTGCATTTTCTACCTCAATATTTATCAAAAAATTGTCAACTTTGTTGCTCAAAATTCCTCTTCTATAATCTTAAAACTTCCCATACCCAGTTCCAGAGTAGGAGATGTTAAATTTTGTAGCCATTCCTGCCGAGTCACGCCACTACCATCTATATTATCAAAAATAATTTCCTTTTCGTCAATTGTAATTGATATCCCGACATGGTAGCCATTAGTAGCAATTTGCTGCTGGCGTCGTAAATCATAAATCACTGACCAAGGTAGGTCTTGCCTTCCTAAATCGAGTTTTATTTGCTTACCCTGTATGTTGCTAGCTATCAAGAATTCTTTGATAGCCTGACTACATTCAACACATTGAAAAACTCCATATTGGCTGGCAATATTAGCAATTTCTTGGCTAATTTCATCTAAACTACTCGGCTCTAAACTCAAAGTGGTAAGTTTACCTTTTACGCTTAAGTAAAAGTATATCTCAAAATAATTGCCTTGCGTAATTCAGAATAAATAGAAAAGGCTGCCTCTACCACTACCTAACGACCCATATAGGTGCAGAGAAAAGGGGAAAGTACCAAGGAGAGATGATTGCAGAGATAGCGATCGCCCCCTCATCAAAATTCGCCCCTGCTTTATTCGTGAGATATGATAGAGACGACTTCTAGAAAGTTTTCTATGAGCATCAGTCTCACTTCTGACCAAGAACGTTTTATTCAAACCAAGCTGCAAGCTGGGAAATACCGATCGGCCCAAGAAATCCTGGAAATTGCCTTGCGATTGCTGGATGAATACGATCGGGCCGATACCGCATGGGTTGAGGATGTGCGAGAAAAAATTGACGCCGCCATCTCAACTTCAGACCAAACACCACCCATTGACGGCGAAACTTTTGTCAGTCAAGTTCTAGAACGTTTCGGTGCAAGCGCGTCAGACACAAAAATGAGCCGCTACGTTATCAACATTCTCGCTAGCGGAAATCGAGGGCGCTTAGAAATCTGATTATTCTGCCAGAAGCAGAACAGGATGTTGCGGAGGCTTATGTTTGGTATGAAGAACAGGAACTTATCAAAAAGGAGAAATCATGAGTACGGATACTGCTTTATGGAAAGCCGTTCTTAATATGCCAGATGATCTCAAGAAAGAACTTTTGCATTATGCAGAATATTTGCTTGAAAAGTATCCAAATGCTAAAGAAAATACCAAAGAAGCCGAAGAAATTTCTGAAAAACCTCGTTTAGCGGGTTCAATGAAAGGAACTTTTGTTTTGCCTCTGCCGGATGATTTTGATGAACCACTGGAAGATTTTGAGGAATATATGTAATGAATTCTATTTTGTTGGATACCCATGTTTTTATTTGGTTAGCAGAGGATGATTCAAATTTACCTATTTCTATCCGAGATGTAATCGAAAATAGAGATAACGTTTTTGTCAGTATTGCAAGTTTTTGGAAATATCTATCAAGATTAAGATAGGTAAACTTTCTTTGCTATCTGACTTTAATGACATGGAATCTAGCTTTGAATCTACAAGATTTAAGCTATTGCCAATTTCGTTAAAAGATACAATACAGCTTTGTAATCTCCCCTTGTATCATAAAGATCCTTTGGATCGCATTCTGGTAGCACAGGCAATGAATAATTCTCTGGTTTTAATTAGCCGTGATGTTGCTTTTGATACTTATCCAATTCAGCGAGTGTGGTTATGAATAAGGCGTAGCTACGGTTTAGAATTTGGACTATCTGTTAACATGGAACTGTAGGCATATTGCTAATGCAAGTATAAGACCATATAGAATTCGGCCCAACTTTGAGAACCATATCTTCGGGAGTAAACATTTCCCAATATGGTAAACCAGAATCATCTTCAATTTCTGGCATAAGTATCAATTCATATCCATTAGAGAAACCCATATTAAAACCTAACTCTGGAGTAGGGACAAACCAACTAATATGAATGTTTTCGATCGCTTTAATTTGTTGTCTAATATTTTCCGCATCTTCCTCAGACGTAGCGATCGTTTCCCCTCCCGATTTAAGTTTCCAAGTTGTTCCTCGCGTGCCTAATATCCACTCACCTTTTTCTTTACCAGCCATAGATTTTTGTGAGTAAGGAATTCTATCTCCAATATGAAGGCTCAATTCATCTCCATAACTTAGGTTGGCTTTCCAGCAGATTTGTAAGAAAACTCTCATTGTAATCTCTGCTATTTCCCTTATATCTGTTAATTTGGTTACTTTCCGAACTAAGTTGGTAGTCATAATTTCGATCGCCAATAACTAATTTAAGCCTAAAAATTCACGCGCTTTTAGCTGTAATTCTTGGTAGGTGAAATCACCACGTTCATTTTTTGTTCCACCGTTGCCTACGGCTTTTTCTTCTTCTAAGAAATCTCCAAAATCTCTTCTTTCTGATTCAGTCATATTGAATTCGCTGGCAACTGCTTCCACTTGTTGAATGTCTTTTTTCTTACCCACTTTAGTTTGCTATATTTACCCTTTTAGTAAGGTGGGCATTGCCCACCCTACCAATATTAGCCCAATTGCTTCAATCTCTCGCGCAATATTTCCGTTTGTTTCTCCGCTTCCGCCAAAGCATCTTTAGCACCTTGCACCACTTCCGGCGCAGCTTTATCCACAAAATTAGGATTGCTTAAACGCCCAGAAACAGATTTAATTTCCCCTTCCACTTTGGTTAATTTTTTCTGCAATTTGGCGCTTAAAGCTACCACATCTATGATACCAGCTAGCGGAATTAAAGCTTGCACAGTACCGACAACACCCGCGATATTTTGGCCAATTTCTCCATCCAAACTAGGAGTAATTGTGAGGTTTTCCACCTTGGCTAAGGTTTGAATATAACTCTCGCCAGATCTCAGTATTTGCCGTTCTTTTTCGCTTTCACTTTGCAAGATTGCGGTTACTTTCGCACCCGGTTTAATATCCACTTCAGCGCGGAGATTTCGCAAAGTGCGAATTGTGTTAATTAGCAGAGCGAAATCTTGTTCCAAATCAGGATTAATTAGCGTTACATCTGCTTTTGGAAAAGCTTGCAAAGCTAATGATTTATCCTCACCAGATTGAGTGAGAGTATGCCAAATTTCCTCAGTAATATGGGGCATGAAAGGATGCAGTAATTTCAGGATTCCTTCCAACACAAAAGCGATAGTTTGTTGGGCAACCTTTTTAGAATTAGCATCAGCATCTTTTTGCAGACGAGACTTCACTAATTCAATGTACCAATCACAGAAATCACCCCAGAAGAAATCGTACAGTCCTTTAGCAGCTTCTCCCAAACCGTAATTATCGATATAATCGCAGGTTTGCTGCACTGTTTGATAATAGCGCGAGAGAATCCAGCGATCGGATAATTCTAGAACCCCCCCTAAATCCCCCCCGTCCACAGGGGGGACTTTGATTTCGTCCACCCCCCCGTCCACAGGGGGGACTTTGATTTCGTCCACCCCCCCGTCCACAGGGGGGACTTTGATTTTGTCCACCCCCCCGTCCACTGGGGGGACTTTGATTTTGTCCACCCCCCCGTCCACAGGGGGGACTTTGATTTCATCCTCCCCCCCGTCCACAGGGGGGACTTTGATTTTGTCCACACCGAATTCTTCTCCTACTCCCTCCCCGTCCACGGGGAGGGTTGGGGTGGGGTTCCCCAAATCCTGCGGCGTTTGTCCATCCAAATTCATCATTGCAAACCGCGAAGCATTCCACAGTTTGTTAGTGAAATTGCGAGACGTTTCTACCGAAGGCGACTCATCCTTTTCGCGAATATAATCAAAGCGGATATCTTGACCAGCACCAGCGACTTGCTTGACCAGAGTATAACGCAAAGCGTCAGTACCATATTTGTCAATCATCAACAAAGGGTCAATGCCATTCCCCTTAGTTTTAGACATTTTTTCGCCGTTTTCATCCAACACCAAACCGTGAATGTAAACGTCTTTGAACGGCATTTGATCTGTAAAATATCCTGCCATCATCGTCATTCTAGCAACCCAGAAAAAGATGATGTCAAAACCAGTAACTAAAGTAGAAGTTGGATAGTAAAATTCTACTTCGCGAGTTTTTTCCGGCCAACCCAAAGTAGAAAAAGGCCACAAACCAGAAGAAAACCAAGTATCAAGAACATCTGGATCTTGTACTAACTTGACATTTTGGCCAAATTGTGAAACAGCTTTTTCTTTTGCTTCCACCTCAGTCCGCGCCACCACAAACGGCGTACTATCAGTAATTTCCCCATGAGTTTCACTGATAGCATACCAAGCCGGGATTTGATGACCCCACCACAACTGACGAGAGATACACCAATCCTTTAACTTTACCAACCAATCGCGATAGACCTTTGTCCAGCGTTGAGGTACAAATTCCGGTGAGTTTTGCTCATCCAAGAATTGTAACGCTCGATCGGCCAATGGCCGAATTTTGACAAACCATTGAGTAGAGAGAAGAGGTTCGATCGCAACTTTACCGCGATCGCTATAAGGTACAGTATGCTTATAATCCTCAATCTTCACCAAAAATCCATCATTTTCAAGCCGTTCCACCACATTTTTGCGGGCGACAAAACGGTCTTGACCTTGGAAAGACCCTGCATTTTCATTCAGAGTGCCGTCCTTATTCATAATATTGATAAACGGCAAGTTGTGACGATTTCCCATCTCAAAGTCATTCGGGTCGTGCGCTGGCGTCACCTTCACACAACCAGTACCGAAACTGGGATCGACCAACTCATCAGCAACGATCGGAATTTCCCGATTCATAATTGGGAGCATTACCGTTTTGCCAATTAAATCTTTGTAACGGTTATCATTAGGATTAACCGCCACACCCGTATCACCCAACATCGTTTCTGGCCGAGTTGTTGCTACCTCCAAATAACCCGAATTATCAGTAAGAGGATAACGGAAATGCCACAAATTTCCATTAACTTCCCGATCCTCAACCTCCAAATCCGAGACAGCCGACTGAGTAGCGGGACACCAATTCACCAAATAATTGCCGCGATAAATCAACCCTTCATCGTAGAGTCGAACAAAAGCCTCCGCGACCGCAAGAGATAAGCCCTCATCCATTGTGAAGCGTTCCCGCGACCAATCAACAGAAATACCCAAACGACGCATTTGGTTAACAATTGCGCCACCAGAATTATTTTTCCACTGCTTTGCGCGATCGAGAAACTTCTCGCGACCCAAATCATCGCGAGTTTTGCCTTCTTTTTCCAGTTCCCTTTCCAGCATCACGTGGACAGCGATACTAGCATGATCCGTTCCTGGTACCCAGAGAGTATTGCGTCCCTTCATCCGGTGGTAGCGGACGACAATATCCATGATCGTTTGTCCCAAAGCGTGACCCATGTGCAAACTACCAGTCACATTGGGTGGCGGAATCGCCATGCTGTAGGGGTCGCCGCCTGCATTCGGGTCTGCTTTAAAGATTTGTTTTTCTTCCCAGAACTTTTGCCATTTGGCTTCGGTAGTAAAGGGATCGTATTGAGGAGGAAGGTTTGCAGTCATTAGTTAAAGGATAGGCTGTTGCTATTAAAATTTTGACATAGGGATGGAGAGGGAAGAGGAATGAACCGCAGAGACGCAGAGGAAGCAGAGACAAGAGAGTTGGGAGAGGAGATGAGTCAGCTGACTTATGCTGTGATTGGGGCGGCGATTGAGGTGCATCGGGTTTTGGGGCCAGGATTTTTGGAGTCGGTTTATCAGGAAGCGTTAGAAGTAGAATTTCGGATGCGTGGGATACCTTGTCAGCCTCAGAAGCCGGTAGCAGTGACTTACAAAGGTAATCAGGTAGGCAAGGGAATATTAGATTTTCTCGTTAGTGATGTCCTAATTGTGGAATTGAAAGCTGTCGAAAAACTAGCTCCCATCCACGAAGCCCAAGTTATGTCTTATCTGAAAATGACCAACCATCGCCTCGCCCTTCTCATCAACTTCAACGTCCCCGTCCTCAAAGATGGGGTCAAACGCATCATTCTCTCTTCTTAATCTTCTCTCTGCGCTCTCTGCGTCTCTGCGGTTCGTTAAAAAAATCTTACCCTTTAGGGATTGGCGAAATAGGCTTTACTTCCGCATTGAGAGTCACAAAATATAATTCTATATTCAAATCAGGATAGCGATCGCGTATTTCCCAATAAGCCCGACTTAGGTATTCCGTATGCACCTCCTGCTCTCTTTCAGGATTTTCACTCAGTTCCGGGTCAATCTTATCTGCATAAATCGCACAATCTTGATGATCGAGGATAATTACTTTTTGGATATGGTGCAAGCGATAAGATAATTCTAATTGATCCCAAAAGGCTTGTGCATCGGCTTGATGAGGAATTCCACTTAAGGCTAAGGAAGCACCTGCAAGGGCTACTAAATCATATTTATTGCTGAGATTTTTCAGGGACAAAAAGTACCGTTCTGCTTCGATAAAGCGAAAATCTATGCAACTGAGTACAAAAGTGGTGGCAGTTTTTTCGGCTAATGCTGGTTGAGGGGCTGATAGAATAGCTAGAGATAGCGCCCCTGGGATGATTCCGAGAAAGTGGCGGCGCTTGATACCTCTGCAAGTTGGACAATTGGGACTGTGGTTCATAGGATACCGGGTTTGGGTAGGCGGGTAAAACAGATGGCGTATCACTACTGATACCAGAAAACCCGGTTTTTTGATGTAGTTATGGGGTAAACCCTCATTTTCTGGCCTTGACTGCTATATATTAGAGGCGGAGGTTAAATTTAAATGTTTGCTGTCGTTACACCAGAGAAAATCCATTTGCCCGCAGGTGCAATTGTACGGCTACCTGGCAATTGGCAAGACTATCAGAAACTCGTCGAGCAATTGGGCGATCGATCTATCCCCCGCATCAAATATCGACCAGGAGAAATTCTGTTAATGTCCCCTTTACCCGCTCATGGACGTGAAGCTCACATCATCGCGATGGTAGTTATCGTTCTCCTCGATTACTTAGAAAGAGACTATGAGGCATTTACTCCGATTACAATGGATTTGCCAGAAATAAGGGGCATTGAACCAGATTACTGTTTTTATATCAATAACTGGGCGGCAGTTGCAGGCAAAGATCGCATTAATTGGGGTGTCGATCCATCTCCCGATCTAGTAATAGAAATAGATGTTACTAGCTACACGGATGTAAATGATTATTTGCCCTATCGAGTACCAGAAGTTTGGATATACAAACGGAAAAGACTTGTAATTTATAGCTATCGGGAAGAAGGCTATGAAGTTGTGCATAACAGCCGCTATTTTCCGACAATGAATATTTCGGAGATGCTGATAGAGTGTTTTCAAATTGCTGGCGATCGCAATACTAGCACAGCTATTCGCGAGTTGCGGCGAAAACTGGAGAGTGAGAAATAATCTGCTACCAACTAACTCGGTAAAGGACTTTCTCCATTTTGGAATTTTTCAAATAGCTTGAAGAAGTTATCGAAGGCATCTCTTTCATCGGCAGAATAGAAAAGAATGATGCTATCCCATCCGTGAGATGAAGTAATATTATATCTTTTCTGTATCCAATCTTGAAATCCGTTAAATTCTCTTTCTTGTTCGGTTCTAGGTAAGCCCAGTTCCATTCGAGCCATACCATATCCATCCAACAGCATACGCAGACGGGTAATAGAACAGTTACCTAAATACATACCCGGTCTTTGCTTAATTCTTGCTAGCAGATCGTAGAGATATTCAGTTTTGACAGCTACAATTTGTTGAGCAACTTCTGGCATAAAAATTTTTATCTCCTAAAAATACTCTTCTGTTACCTGGAACTGCTGACCAAATAATATTTTACTATGAAACTGCAAATTTACCAGCCATTCATTTTTAGGTATTCCTTCAGGATGATGGTTATCAAAAACAGTTTCTATACCGTCGATCGCAATTGTAATTCCTTCATGGCGACCATTAACTGAAATAGCATCTCCAGGGACACTATCATCATAAATACGGCTGTCCCAACTTGCTCCATCACCAGTGTATAGTTTGATGCGCTTCCCATGAATACCTTGAGAGCTTAAGTAATTCTCGATCGCACTAGCGCATTCTACACATTTAAGGTTTTCATAAGTGAGAGTTATCGCGCTCAATTCCAAAAGTTGCTCGGCATTAATCTGAGTAATATTTACCTCCTTTTTAGAGGACACACATTTAGAATTTGCGGATAGATCAATTACGCTTTTTCAGCGTGATTTATATTAACCTTGTTTGGTAAAGGACTTTCTCCATTTTGGAATTTTTCAAACAGCTTGAAGAAGTTATCTAAAGCATCTCTTTCATCAGCTGAATAAAATAGAATAATTTCATTCCAACTGTGAGATGAGGTAATATTATATCTTTTCTGTATCCAATCTTGAAAATTGTTAAATTCTCGTTCTTGATCTGTTCGAGGCAAGCCTAGATCTTCTCTTGCACCCATGTATCCATCTAAAAACGATCGCAGACGGGTAATGGAACTTCTACCTAAGAAAATACCAGGGCGTTTTTTAATTTCTTGTAGCATCTCATAGAGATATTCAGATTTAACCTCTGCTATTCTCTGAAGAACTTCTGTCATAACACTTTCCTTTAAAATTCTTTTTCTGTTACTTTAAATTGCTGGCCATAATGTAGTTTACCATAAAATAATAGATTATTCATCCATTCATCTCTGGGAACTCCATTAGGGTGATGGTTATCAAAAACTATTTCTACTGCGTCGATCAAAATTATAATTCCTTGATGGCAACCATTTAAGGAAATAGGCTCTCCTGGGATGCTATCATCATAAATGTAGCTACTTCGACCTATGGCTGTTCCGGTGTAAAGTTTGATATGCTTACCGTGAATACCCTGAGATAGCAAGTAATCTTTGAGTGCTAGAGCGCATTCAACACATTTAAGGTTTTCATAATTACTAGCGATCGCACTCAATTCCCCAAGTTGCTCTCCATTAATCTGAGTAATATTTATCTCCTTTTGAGAGCGAACACATTTATAATTTACCCATTGACAAATTAACCGAAATCTGTATATTTGAACTAAATCAGGTGATGCCTAAAGCTTGCATAATCGCACTTTCCACACCACTCCTTAACTATCGCACTTCCTTCAAAAAATCTGCGATCTCTCCCATCAGCCACTCGTTTTCCTGCTGAGTCAAAAATAAGCCAAAACGATGTTTGCGTCTCCTCTCCTGAAGCACACAAAACGTAAAGGGTTTTTTACTGAATGGCAACCTTATATTGCACAGGTTTCCCTGTAAAATATCCTGTGTGCTTCCCCGAATTTTACCTTGTAGTCGGAAATTAGACTGATCGATCTCTAACTTGGTACAAAATAGCCCTCCGAATAGGAAAGTACCAGATCTACGCACCCCAATCCGCAGCAAAATGAACAACCCAATCGACCCAAATAAAGTTAAGAATATCACAAGAAACAGGGTGTTGATATCTTTAAGTGGTTCGGGGAAGATTTCCTTGAATATCCAGAACAGCACTAACAAAAAAAATCCGTATCCAACTAAGGGAATGCTCCCGAAAAGTAGGCTATGATTGTTGCGTAACCAAACAGACGGAATCTCTACCACAAGTTTATTTTCAATTTTTGTCAAGGTGATAGGAGTATCCTTCGGTTTTTGGGGTTTTGTCGATCGCAATGTGCTAATCAACAGTTCACCCCGCAACACAGCTAATGCTTGCTTTGCCGATGAAAATCGGTCTTCTATTACTGGAGAGAGCATCTTTTCCAACCAGTCTGCAAACTCAGAAGAAACTCTGACATGGGAGCGGAAATTAATCTTTAGTTTGCGCTGTGGTAAATCGGCAGGGGATTTTCCAGTCAACAAAAAAAGTATTGTTGTTCCTAAACCATACAAATCTGTCGATAATACTGCTTGTCCCCGAAACTGTTCGGGCGCCATGTAACCATAAGTTCCTACTACCGTACTACCCCCAGTAACGGTGTTGTGATAAGTGTCCTGCACTGCCCCAAAATCTACTAGGAATAGATCCCCCCAACCCCCCTTAACAAGGGGGGCAAGAATATCTTGATCTTTATCCCCCTTGCGAATTGATACATCCGTGGCACGAATAGACCTTTCCAACGGGGCAAGAATATCTTGATCTTTATCCCCCTTGCGAAGGGGGGCAATTTGACTCTGTTTACCCCCCTTGTTAAGGGGGGCAAGGGGGGATCGCAAAATAATGTTTTGCGGTTTGATATCGCGGTGAATCACAGGAGGTGTGAGACTGTGCAAATAAACCAGGATTTCTAAGATTTGAATCGCTAAAGATTTCACCTCGGCTTCATCAGGCTTCCACCCACTCTCGACTAGCGCCGCAAGGGTCTTCCCTGGTGCCAGTTGTTGGACAATGTAGAAACTGCGATCTTCGACAGTATCCATTTGGAAATAGTCTAGATAACGCGGGATACCAGGATGATTAAGCTCAGAGAGAATCCGGGCTTCTCGTTCAAATAGTTCTAAAACCTTCCAATCTGCCATCCGGCGCAGTGACAAAGCTTTCAGTGCCACTTGTTGAGAGTTTTGCAAGTCTTGGGCTTGATAGGTGATGCCGACTCCACCTTGTCCCAATGTATCTAGAATCCGATAGCGTTGAGCAATAATTTCTCCGGGCTGGTGTAGCAGTTCCATATTTTCCTTTGTGCAGTTAATCTCAGGGTATTAGTATTGCGCGCCGTGACTTTTAAGCAGTTCTGCCATTTCCTTGCTGTTATACCGTATCGCCCATTGCAATGGGGTCTTGCCATCTTTGTCTATGGCATTGACATCTGCACCTTTAGCAATCAGCAGTTCTGCCACTTCCTTGCTGTTACGCCGTGCCGCCCAGTGCAATGGGGTCTTGCCATCTTTGTCTTTGGCATTGACATCTGCACCTTTAGCAATCAGCAGTTCTGCCACTTCCTTGCTGTTA
>NZ_JAIQZM010000001.1:0-65171 GCF_023333595.1 Argonema galeatum A003/A1 | reverse complement strand
GGGTCTTGCCATCTTTGTCTTTGGCATTGACATCTGCACCTTTAGCAATCAGCAGTTCTGCCACTTCCTTGCTGTTAAACCGTGCCGCCCAGTGCAATGGGGTCTTGCCATCATATCCGTATTTGGCATTGACGTTACCACCTTGCTCTAGATAACGCCTAACAGTATCAACGTCTCCCTTATAGACTGCTTCGTATACCGATGTTGGTGTAATTCCAGAAGTATTTAGCAAGACATATTTGTAATAATTAAGTACACTACCAGAAACAATTACTGCAACTCCCAATCCGACTATTGTTTTCCGCGATACGGAATGACGCGCTTTCCCATTAATTATCCGCTTCCCTTGCAGCACCGCTAGCGCTTCTTTTGCTGAAGGAAATCTATCTTCCACATCCGGTTCTAACATCTTCTCCAACCAGTCAGCAAACTGTTCGGAAATCTGCACGCGAGAACGAAAATCTATTTTCAATCTATCAGTGGGCAAATCTCCAGGGGAACGATGCGTTAGCAAAAACAGTAATGTTGCTCCCAAACCATACAAATCTGTTGTGGGAACTGCTTGTCCCCGAAACTGTTCTGGTGCCATGTAGCCGAAGGTTCCCACCACTGTACTACCCCGCATGAAGGTATTGTGATAGGTGTCTTGCACTGCCCCAAAATCTACTAAAAATATTTGCCCATCTTCTCGGCGAATAATGTTTTGCGGCTTGATATCTCGGTGGATGACTGGTGGTGTCAGCTTGTGCAAATAAACCAGAATTTCCAATATCTGCATCGCTATTTGCCGCACTCCATTTTCATCAGTTCGCCAGCCACTTTCCACCAGTGCTGCTAAGGATTTTCCTTCGGCAAGTTGTTGCGCGATGTAGAATGAACGGTCTTGGGGCGTGTCTACATGAAAGTATTCTAGGTAATGGGGTATGCTGGAATGATTGAGTTGTGCCAGAATTCTGGCTTCTCGCTCAAATAGCTCCATCTTCTTCCAGTCAGTCATCCGATGGAGCGATAAAGCTTTCAATGCCACTCTCTGAGCGCTTTGTAAATCTTCCGCAAGGTAGGTTGTCCCGCTTCCGCCTTGCCCCAAGGTGTCTATGATGCGATATTTTTCTGCAATTATGTCTCCGGGCTGGTGCAGCAGTTCCATGCAGCTTCCCCATTTAGTGCGATCGCACTATTCTAACCTCTACGATTAGAGAATGTCAGCGATCGCCTAGCGTACCGTAAGCAAATCGCTTTCCCACTCTCTCTTTCCTACTCAAACTCAGGCGACCACAAATCTGCAATTGCTACTGACCATCCAGGTAGTAAATCGGTAATAGTTAACACATCACCATCACCTAAAATTACTACATCTTGGCCCGATCGATATATCTCTACAATATGCTTTTCCGGGTTAATCAAAATACCAACTTTTGTCCCCACAGCTAAGAATTCTTCTATCTTCGTTCTCAAAGATTTGACGCTATCGCTAGGAGATTTAACTTCTACCATCAAATCAGGAGCTAATTCAGCAAAGGAACGCGGACTTTTCCGCAACCTTTCTGCTAGGACAAAGGACACATCAGGTGCGCGAATATCTGAATTTGGTAGAATGAAACCAGCACCAGAACAAGTTACTCTTCCTAGCTGACGCGGTTTTATCCAGTTACCCAGCAGTCTTGCTGCCTCGGTTGCCACTTCTTCTGATTCATAACCTGATGGACTCATAACAACGATGTTCCCTCCAACTAGCTCCATGCGATAATCTGGATGCTCTGTTTGTAGTTTTTCTAAGTCTTTAATCGTCAAAGATGACATAAAACCTCCAGCAGCGATCGGGGTCTATCTATATTTTCTACCTCTTTTTCGCCTTGACAGCAAGTAGGAGAATAGCGATCGCATTATTCTAGCTTAGAAAAGTGCGATCGCTCTTCAATACCAGCAAGTCAGTTTCTTCACTAATCGATAACTACTACATTTAGCTACCAAAAAACGCGAGAGCTAACCCTAGCATCTCGCGTCCAACTAAATTTGCGACTATACGGTTCTAAACGTTAGCCGTAGCCGCAATCTTGGCTTCCTTGGCGGTCAACCGTTCATAGGTAGCCCGCATTTTCAGACCCGTCAGCACTTGGAAGAGTCCCGTTCCGTTGTTAGAACCGGGATATTCCCGGTGCTGGAGCAACAGATGGGTCAGCTCGCCGTGGTACTTGGTCGCAGTTTTGCTCAGATGGCTCTCGATATAAATTACTTGTTCCAGATTGTCTAATTGTCCATCCACCTCCAGAACTGAGGCGGCGTGACCGTAATAGGCATCTGGCCCGTAGTACATCTTGATACCTGGGTAGGAGCAGGTGAGTTTTGTGCCGCAGGGTCTCCAGTCAATAGTTGACCCTTCGTCAAATAGGTAGGCTGGTTCAAAGCCTTCCACTCCAACTTTCTGGATTAGGCGCACGCGCAGAATCTTACCTTCTTTGTCCTCCTTGAGCAATTGCGTGGGCAATACTTGGATCACAACATCGGCAAATTCTTTCTGCGGCTCAATGTAGGCGGTAAAGTCAGGGCGTCGAGAGTTGATGGCAGCAATCACGTCTTCGTAGCGGTGGCCCCGCTCGGCCATGTCCCGCTGGATTTTCCAGGCAACTTTGACTTCATCGCTGATGTCTAGGTATACGCTGAAGTCCATGAGCGATCGCACCCGTTCGTCGTACAGAGGATGCAGTCCCTCTACCACCACAATGTGATTCGGCTGCACCACCTCTGCTGGGTCAATCATGCCGGTTTCGTGATTGTAAATCGGCTTATCGATCGCCTGACCGTTTTTGAGCGCTTTGATTTGCTCGTACATCAGGTCAAAATTGTTGGCTCTGGGGTCAAGCGCGGTAATCCCTGTTTCTTTGCGCTGCTTTCTGTCCAAACTGTGGTAATCGTCCAGACAGATCACTGTAACGAACTCTTTGCCAAACAAATCCGTTATGCGGCGCAAAAATGTGGATTTACCGCATCCGGAGTCTCCGGCGACGCCAATTAGAACCACGCGATCCGGCTTACTGGTCATAGCTTCCCTCTAACGATTAAGATTGTCTAGTGACGTACTCCAGTCGTTAATTGCAAGCAATATAACGCTGGCTTTTCCTGATGACAAACACTCATCTGTCTAAGTCTTGATTGACTTTCGAGCGTTTTATAGTAAGGGAGACGCCACCATCCCCACTTTGTCAATTCAACTAAGTATTTACTACTACAGTATTACTGAAATATCTTACCAGAGCGGGGTTTACCCTACAAGGGTTAAAAAGATGGAATCGTTTTAGCTCAAGTATTTATGCTAATGTTAGTTGTGCATTTTTAGAAAAAAAATGTGAAACTGACTCGCAAGTCACACTCTGTAGGCGATTTACCCTGTAGGGTAATGGAGGTTCTGATAGAGAATTTTCCCGGCCTGCAAGTCTTTGACCCGTCAGCGTAGCTTTGCAAAACTATAAAAGGCTGCTTTCTTCAGCTTTGGGTTCTAGCTCCGGTCATCTGGCGGTAGAACTGTCATGTGGTGGAAAGGGCACTTTGCAGCAGCATAATTGTAGAGGCGCGATCGATCGCGTCTCTACGTCACAAAGTTAAGTTCGGAGAAATCGAAGCAATGTACAATCCTAGCGCAGCTGGTGGTGCTGCTAATACAGTATCTGGTAGCCGCGTCTTTGTTTACGAAGTGGTGGGTCTGCGTCAAAACGAAGCAACTGACAAAACGAACTACCCAATTCGTCGCAGTGGCAGCGTATTTATCACTGTGCCCTATAACCGCATGAATGAAGAAATGCGGCGAATTACGCGCCTGGGCGGCCAAATCGTCAGCATTAGTGCTTATGGCTCTGACGAAGCCAATGGAAAAGCCAAATCTAACAGCGCAGGTAATGGGAAAGCGACATCAGAACCAACACTTGCACCTGCGAAGTTAGAGGAAAAAAGCAAGCCTATGACTCAAGCTAAGGCTGAGACTGACATTCCGGTTAATATTTACCGTCCCAACAATCCCTTCACGGGTAAGTGTTTGAGCAATGACGAGTTGGTTGCCGAAGGTGGAATCGGTACTGTCCGTCACTTAATATTCGACATTTCGGGCGGCGACCTCCGCTATCTGGAAGGTCAAAGTATTGGCATTATCCCACCGGGTACTGACAAGAACGGCAAACCTCACAAACTCAGGCTGTATTCGATCGCCTCGACTCGTCATGGCGATCGCGTTGATGACAAGACTGTATCCCTTTGCGTCCGTCAGTTGGAATACAACCATCCTGAAACGGGCGAAAAGATTGTTGGCGTCTGTTCTACCTTTCTCTGCAACCTCAAGCCTGAAGACGATCTAAAAATCACCGGGCCAACAGGTAAGGAGATGTTGTTGCCAACCGATCCCAACATCAACGTCATCATGCTGGCAACAGGTACTGGTATTGCGCCTTTCCGCGCTTACCTGTGGCGGATGTTTAAGGATAATGAAAAAGCAGTCAACACCGACTATGAATTCAAGGGTTTCTCTTGGCTGATATTTGGTATCCCAATGACTGCTAACATCCTTTACAAGGAAGAATTAGAGGAAATCCAACAACGGTATCCCGATAACTTCCGCTTGACTTACGCCATCAGCCGGGAACAGCAAAATGCCCAAGGTGGCAGAATGTATATCCAAGATCGTGTAGCCGAACACGCTGACGAACTTTGGAAACTAATTCAGCAAGATAACACCCACACTTACATCTGCGGTTTGAAGGGTATGGAAGATGGCATTGATGCTGCTCTTTCTGCTGCTGCTGGTAAGGAAGGTGTCAATTGGACTGAGTATCAAAGAGGGATGAAGAAAGCTGGTCGTTGGCACGTAGAAACGTACTAGGGACTAGAGACTAAGGACTAGGGAATAGAATATTTTGATTTCCAAGTTCTTAGCTTTTAAGTAGGGTGGGCATTGCTCACCCTATTATTATAATTATGTTAGAATAAATTAAGAGTTAGTTAAACTTATTTTAGATCGGAGAAGGAGTTAGTCAAAATGGGAAACAAAGCAGTAGCAGAATTGACTGTGGAAGAACTTAAGGCGATAATTGCTCAAGTTGTCGATGAGCGGTTACAGCAAGAGCGACATCCCACTATAACAGTAAAAAAACGCTCTTTGCAAGATGTGATGGCCGCGATGGATCGGATTAGATGGACACCACCACCCGGTTCACCATCGGTTGTAGAAATGATTCGGGAGGATCGAGATAGATAATGGCTAACTATGTTGTTGATACAAGTGTGGTGAGTCAATACTCCATCACACAAACTTATACGCCACAAGCGCGGGTTTTGGTGGCTCGGATGTACGAAGGCGATGAATTATATGTGCCAGAGTTTTGCTTGCTAGAGTGCGCCAATGTTCTATGGAAAGAAGTACGCTTTCGGGGATTGTCACAAACTAATGCAGAACAAATCATTGCTGAATTGTTGGCACTACCATTCCAAATGGTATCTGTAAGTCTTTTATTACCGCGTGCTTTGCAAATTGGTCTAACCCATCAATTAGCTGTGTATGATTCCCTGTACATTGCTTTAGCATTAGATAGGGGTTTTCCGTTAATTACAGTTGATGATAAACAATTAAATGCGGCAACAGCTTGCGGTGTAGTTATTAAACCGATAAATGATTTTTCGCCTCTATAGTAATCCAAAATAATTTGTGAGTTCCTCCCTCTCTTTTCTCTGCGTTCTCTGCGTCTCTGCGGTTCATAAAAAAAATCTAGCAACCCTAACTAAAATTGGATTGCTATTAACGCAAGTTGCTAGTTATAAGATTGGGGCTGATATTTGGTACGTTGTTGCGCTTTAGCGCTCTTATCCTAGCTGTAATAAGAGCGCTAAAGCGCAACAACATACCTTTATACAAATAACTAGCAACTTGAGTTATTATGATAATATTACCATCCCATTCCCCATCTTAACAATGCCTTACAGCGATCTAAAACTAAATCAACTCAGAAAAACTTTTAATCTAACTATCAACGAAACACCCAACTTATTCGTTGATATACCAGAAATAGATAGCAGTCAGTCTCTAGCGGCTACCCTGGAAGAAACCGTTGCTTTAGCGATCGCGATCAATACAGAAAAAGCCCGCTCTGAAATGATTATAACACCGATATTGCTAGAAATCAGACGACGATTTAACAATCAAATTAGTTTATTTTCTGGGATCGACTTTAACGTCGATTTACAAAGAGGATTAAATGGCTTCTGCGATTTTATTATTAGTCTTTCCAGCGAACAGCTATCAATTCGCGCTCCCGTAATTACCATAGTAGAAGCGAAGAACGAAAATATCAACGCTGGTTTGGGACAATGCGTGGGAGAAATGTTAGCAGCACAGATATTTAATCAGCGGGAAGAGAACGAAATTCAGACAATTTACGGAACGGTGACAACAGGAACTAACTGGCGATTTTTGAAACTGGAAGGGCAAGTTGTCTATATTGATTTGATGGAGTATTATATTAAGGATGTTAGGAAAATTTTGGGGATTTTATCTAACGCTATATCGTTATATCGCCGCTCGGATTAAATTGTGTCTGGGTCAATTCCTAATTCCCGTAATTTCGCCGCCAATCTTTCAGCCTTAGCTTGTGCTAATTCCCGTTTTCGTTCCAATTCTACAAAGTCAATAAACTTTTGTCCATCAGGTCTATATAGTTCTAATCCTTCATCTGATAACTCAAACCGCACTCCCAAGCGAGGACTCACCCAACCTGACATTAGCTCAATTACATCTAATATTCCTTCAGTTCGCAGCCATCCATCCAGGTTCTTCTTTTTAGGATCGTACAGATAATACTCCTCTACGTTATACTCGTTGTAAAATAAGAGTTTTTTATTCATTTCCTTTTTGGTGTTAGTTTCTGAAAGAATCTCAAACACCACTTGGGGAGGAATATTATCTTCATTCCACTGGAGATAAGATTTGCGATCGCTCTTCGGTCTACCAAATACTACCATCACATCGGGGGCTTGGGAAAGGTCATTTCTTCCCTGTACTGGATACCAGATCAAATCCCCGGCGATAAATACGTTTTGGTCGTCCTTGAACATTCCATCCAAGTTCCCCTTTATTTTGCTAATCCAGTCATACTGTATTGTACTATCGGCGATCGGTTTGCCGTCACTTGAGGGATAAATAATGATCGGTTCAGAGGTAGTTGATTGCATAAGTTTTGCCCCTTAAGTGTTGAGGCTGAATAAATATTACTGCTACTATAAAAAAAATCCTTAACTTTAGCCACAATGATATCCTAAAATAAGTGGGGTTAAATTGCGTTTATACGGGTCGCAAGCGTGGCTTTCAAAATCGGTTTGCTGGGACTGGGAACGGTTGGGACGGGGACGGCGGAGATTTTGCTGTCTCCAGAGGGTCGTCATCCGCTAGTGCAGGAGTTGGAAATCTATCGGGTGGGGGTACGATCGCTTGACAAACCCCGCACGGTACAATTGCCGCCAGATATTCTGACGACAGATATCGAGGCGATCGTCACTGACCCAGAAGTTGATATTGTGGTAGAGGTACTCGGCGGACTGGAACCGGCCCGATCGCTTATTTTAAAAGCTATTAGCCACGGGAAGCAAGTAGTTACAGCCAACAAAGCCGTCATTTCCCGTTATGGCGATGAAATCTTCACAGCTGCTAACGAAAAAGGCGTCTATGTGATGCTGGAAGCGGCTGTCGGCGGCGGTATCCCGGTAATTCAACCCCTCAAACAAGCTTTAGGCGTTAACCGCATTCAAGCCGTTACGGGTATTGTCAACGGTACGACTAACTATATCCTCACCCGGATGCGAGACGAAGGTGCCGACTTTGGGGAAGTTCTCGCCGACGCCCAAAAGCTGGGCTATGCTGAAGCTGACCCAACAGCAGATGTGGATGGTTTAGACGCTGCGGATAAAATTGCCATCCTCGCATCTCTCGCTTTTGGCGGACGCATCAAATTAGAGGATGTTTACTGCGAAGGTATTTCTAAGGTAGGCGCGGCGGATATCGCTTATGCTGAGAAACTGGGATTTGTAATTAAGTTACTCGCGATCGCCAAAAAGGTAGATTCGGACAAAGAAAAACTCTCAGTAAGAGTTCATCCTACCCTCGTCCCGAAAATCCATCCCTTAGCCAGTATCAGCGGCGTTTACAATGCGATTTTTGTAGAAGGCGAACCCATCGGTCAGGTGATGTTCTACGGACGCGGCGCGGGTGCTGGGCCAACTGCCAGCGCGGTTGTCTCAGATATTATCAATATTGCTGCCGTTTTGAAGACTCGCGACGCCTCGAAACTCCATCCTTTGCTTTCTTGTTCCCACCAGCATTATTGCCAAATTGCGCCGATGGAAGAATTGGTAACGAGATTTTACGCCAGATTCTTGACAAAAGATAGTCCTGGTGTTATAGGCAAATTGGGTACTTGCTTTGGCGATCGCGGTGTCAGCCTAGAATCGGTTGTCCAGACAGGCTTCCAAAATGAGTTGGCAGAAATTGTGGTGGTGACTCACTATGTCCGCGAAGGCAACTTCCGTCAAGCTTTGGAGGAAATTCGCACCTTGGATGCGGTAGATAGTATCGCCAGTCTGCTGCGGGTTCTTTAAAGATTTGAAGAAATTTTGAAAATTTGTGTCAACAGACAGCTAGATTTAGTGTATAAATGAATTGAGAATAATTTGCAGTAAATTTAAGTCAATCGGATGGAGCAATCGAGTTTGAACCCCCTTACCAGACAAGTCGTGGGGATTCCGCGCAGCGATCGCTGGCAAGCATACCAAAGACTGCGATCGTTAGAAGTTCCCTGCTACTGTTCTTTGCAGGGCAGCTTAGAAGTCGAGGTAGATACCCCCCTGGCGGCGATCCAAGTGTGGAGTGTAATGGGGCAATTCACCCGCCCCCGACGCGAATTAGCAGTCTGGCTCGATCGATGTTGGCAACTGAAATTTAACAACAGCGATATGTAACTTTGGTGAGATGTGTTTTTTGGCAATTGACAATCATTGTTGAATTGGAGGAAAAACTGGCAGTATGAGTAAACACAAAAGCTCTCAAATATCAGAATTCCGGCTTGAGGGACGATTGCTGGGTTTTGTCGTCGAAGATGGCTACAAAATCAAGGGCATGAGACTCGCCACCGCAGAAGGCGAATTTTCTCTTAAACTATCGAAAGAGGCAAGGGTTGACCTCAGCCGCCATCAGATTCTCATACCGGGGGTTTGGGTCGAAATTATTGCCCAAAAAAAGCTGGATAAAGAAACTGGGGAATATAAGATAAAAGTCGATCGAGTCCTGCCCAAGACTCCTGTGGAACCCACGCCTGCATTGCCCCTACAGAAAGTTACCTCAGCGGAAGCCACAAAGCCTGCCAAAGCGCAGCCTTGTATTTTAGTCTGTCAAAAGTCTGATTGCTGCAAGCTGGGTGCTAGAGAGGTTAGCAGGGCATTGGAGGAAGGTTTGCGCGATCGCGGCTTAGAAGGCCAGGTGGCGATTAAGGGAACTGGCTGCATGAAGCAGTGCAAAGCGGGGCCAAATATAGTCATGCCGGATAAAACTAGCTATCGGCGCGTCGATCCTAGAGAAATTCCTGACCTACTTGATAAGCATTTAGCCAAAGAAGAAAATATTCCTAAAGAGCCAGTGGCAGAACTGGCTATTGTGAGGTAATCTTATTGAAAATTGCGTTTTGCTGTTAACAGGGCGATCGACGATGACAAATTCGCAACCCCCAGATCCCCAGTCATCTCAAAAACCTCCTCTAGGATTTGATGAATTCATTGGCATTCTGGTTGCCTTATCCACTATCGGCACCATTTTCTTTTGGGGCATATCTAAAAAGCCGCAGGGTTTTAATTTCACAACCTTTACGTCTCCTCAAGAAGTGCCGCAGACAGAGGCATCCCCGTCTCCTCAACCAGTTCCGCCTGTGAGTGCGAGTCCTTCTCCAAAAGAGCGGGTGGTCGTTGTTCCAGAGAAAAACAGGCCAGGGTCGCCTGGGGTTGCCGTAGCGGTGGCGAGTTTTCCTCCCAAGAGGCAACCATCTCCCATCCAACCTCTACCGAAAATCATACCCGTAGTTCCCGCGATCGTAGTACCTCCACCACCAAAAGCTTCAGCACCTGCCACACAGGTTAAATATTCCGATATTCCAAATAACTTCTGGGCTACTCCTTTTATCGGAGTTCTCACTGGGCGCGGTGTTTTTCAAGGATTTGGCGATAAAACTTTCCGCCCTTATAAACCGATGACGCGGGCTGAATTTGCTGTCAGGCTAGATAGAGCATTTAACAAACCACCAGAAGAAAGCGCTACTAATTTTGAAGATGTGTCGTCTAATTACTGGGCGTATTCATCTATCAAAGAAAGTGAAATAACAGGATTTCTAGAGGGCTATCCCAAAGATTATTTCCGACCCGAAAAACCAATCACCAGAACGGAAGTTATTGTTGCTCTTGCTAGTGGCTTGGATTTAAAAACACCGTCAAATCCAGAGAAAATATTACAGAAGTACAAAGATAGCGCTCAGATTCCTAAGTTTGCCAGGGACAAAGTAGCAGCGGCTACCCAGGCCGGTTTAGTAGTTAGTTCTAATCCACAATTGCTGAAGCCTAATCTACCAGCTAGTCGTGCTGATGTGGCAGCTTTTCTGTATCAAGGTTTGGTGAAGCAAGGGAAGGTTAAAAAGATTGATTCTAATGCGATCGTGAAACCTTAATTCGGTTTGACAATATTATTGGCAAATAAGTCGTTGGTGTCGCCCACACCCGCCCTGCACTCAAGTGCAGGGCTAATAGCGAAAGTCCACTGAAGTGGACTGGAAGATTAATATTCAGTCCACTTCAGTGGACTTTAGCTATTAGCCAGCGATTTGAATCGCTGGCGAGCCGGAAGCGAAGTCAGTGGCTTGTCTCGTTTCCAGGCAGGGCTTGGAAACGAGGTGAAAATCATCCCTGAGATAGATATAGCAACCGCCAAGGCGATTAGGGCAGTAGGGGCGAAGCATTCGGGCATATAATTTATTGGTTAAAACCGAAGATTTACTACCCGAATGCTTCGCCCCTACCCCAGATTTATGGCTTAACCGCCAAGGCGGTTGCTATACAATGATAATAAAATTAAAATCTAACGACATTTACCTATGAATACTTCTGTATTAGATTATAAGGCAATTCAACCGATTTCTAGTCCAATCGAACCTCGGAAACAAGGAGCAAAGCGTCATTGGGGAAGCCATCCGTACTTTACCAGACGTGCTTGGAATGTAGTTCAGGAATATATTCGTACTTTTAGCCAGCCTGGAGATACCGTTTTAGACCCTTTTGGCGGTTCTGGTGTAACAGCCGTTGAAGCTTTGGTTCTGCGCCGCAAGGGAATTCACTGTGATATTAACCCTTTGGCAAACTTTATTTGTTCCCAAATAGCGATTAGTCCTGTAGATATAGATGCTTTTAGAGCAGCTTTTGATGAAATAGAAAAAAACTGTAAAGATGCCATTAATTACGCTTATGCTATTTCTGATGAAGAGGCGGAAAATTTAGAAATTAAATATTGGTATCCTCAAGGAATTAAATTACCTAAGAACGCCGATGCAGAATATGTAGAGCAACTCCATACAAAGCGTCAACTGTTTTCTTTATCATTGTTATTACATCATATTAATAAAATAGCAGATACCAAAATTAGGTATTTGATGTTATTTGTATTTTCAGCAACATTAAATAAAACTAACTTAACGTTCAGTTCTACACATGGCAGAAAAGCAAGTCGCGGAAATAGTGGCATTATGCACTGCTATCGATATTGGATTCCAACTAACACCCTTGACTTGAATGTCTGGGAACAATTTGAGCAGAAATTTAGTAATACGGCTAAGTTTAAACTGGAAACTAATTTACTAATAGATGATTGGTATAGCAGTAATTTTTCTCTATGTCATATTTCAGCTACTAATCTAACCAATCTCATACCTAGAGAGTCGATCGACTATATCTACACCGATCCGCCTTATGGTCAGCATATCGCATATCTTGATTTATCAACGATGTGGAATGCTTGGCTGGGATTTGAGGTAAGCGAACAGAATAAACAGCTAGAGGCAATTGAAGGCGGTGATTTAAATAAATCTAAGCAGGATTATATAGAATTATTAGAAAATTCTATTTCGGAAATGTTCAACATTCTTAAATTTGATCGATGGCTGAGTATTGTATTTGCTCACAAAGATCCGGCTTACTGGGATGCAATTGTCAAATCGGCTCAATCTGCTGGTTTTGAATATGTCAATACAGCGGTGCAGCCTTCTACTATACAATCTTTGCATAAAAAGAAAAATCCTCTCAAAGTTTTATCAGGTGAATTAGTGTTAAACTTCCGAAAAGTCAGAAATCCTAAAACTATTGCCATCACTAAAGTTGGTACTGATGTAGTACAGCTTATCAAAGAAGTAGCCGAATTAACGATTGTTAAAAACTCTGGTGCATCAACGGAAGATATCTATAACTCTCTCATCCCTAAACTTTTAGAAAATGGACTTTTGAGCGAAGTTAAGAAAGAAATAGATGATATTACGCCACTACTTCGAGAAGAGTTTTACTATTCTGAACTGGATAATTTGTGGAAAATCCGACCTAATACAAAAATTGGCTGCTTTATACCAATAGAAGATCGTATCCGATTCTATTTACTCGATTACTTAAAACGGATTGAAAGAGAGGGGAAAGCAGCACATTTTGATCGAATCATATTCAGTGTAATGCCTAACTTGATCAATGGGCAAACTCCACCTAATCAGACAATATTGAATATTCTGGAAAAAATAGCATTTTCACCTGATGGTAAGCATTGGCAGTTAGGTCAATCTAATAGTATGCAATTGGAACTTGATTTAGGAATTTCTTTCGGTTCCTCATCACTACCAAACCTAAAATTTGCCAAGGATGCAAATAAAATTGAACATGATTTACTGATTTATGCACTGGCCAAAATTGGTATTGCTAGCGGCTTACAAGTACATATTGGTAAAAAAGAGCAAGGTTCTAGTAGTTGGAATGGGGAAGCATTCAACAGTATTTCTTTATCAGATTTGCCAATCAAAAAACAGCTAAATCAGTGGGAAAAAGATAAAATACAGCAAATAGACTTAATTTGGTTTGATTCTCTAGGTGATGCTGTTTTTGCCTTTGAAATTGAAACAAGTACACCGATCACTACGGGAATTGACAGATTTATGGAATTACTGAAAATTTCTCCCGATCTGGCCAAGAAAATAGTGTTAATAATTCCACCAAAACGATTAAATAAAATGAATAAACTGCTTAAAGAATCTCACTATATCGGGCATCCATTATACATGGAAAATAAACTTGTTTACAGTTTCTCTAATCTCATTGCAGATACGTACATGAAATTATCCAACCAATCTAATTTGAATCTGGAAAAAGTTATACAAGCAATTCATTTAACTCTAAGTTCTCCTACTTTGTAAGACGCCCAATTGAGCAAGTACAGAAGCAATTCTTGCTCAAGTTCCTAGATAGCGATCGCAATTAGCTAATTAATCACCTTTTCTCGGTGGAATCTGTTCAGCAGTGAGAGTAACAACTTTTCCATCTTGCCAAATACTGGTATTTTAGAATTATTATGCTGATGTTCGTTGTGAACATTTTTGTAGGGACACGGCATCATTAAAATTTTTGGATGACCGACATGATTTGATGATGCCGTGTCCCTACAGCATAATTGACTTATATGAAAATTTGCGATCGCACCCCCTATTCCCCTTCCCAAATTGCTGGTGCAAAAAGTGCGATCGCTCTTATTTACCATCTACTATTCCCCTCTTCCTCGATAAATTTCCTGCAACTCAGCCAGCGTATTTACTGTTTCAATCCCAGCAATAATCGAGTTCAATTGCTCCAAATTTTCCAGGAGAGAAATTTCCGCTAAAAGACTTAAACCCTCACTGCCAAATTTCAACTTCAAACCCAGTTCAATAGCTTTCAAAAGCCCTTCCCTCATCCCCTCTACGCGACCCTTTTGAATTCCAATTCTCTCTACGCTAGAGATGTATGGCATACGCTTTTCCTCCTGGTACTGACTTAATTCTTGCCAAAATGCTTGCTCTAATTCTTGTGGTAAAGTCATCATCCAATCGATGAACAGGAACAGTTTGATTACATCTTCCCGCTCATAACCCTGTTCGTATAGTCGTCTAATCAGAGTCAGCTTCCATTGCTTGCGTCTCGATCTATCTTCGCGGGTTTCTTGCGCTTTGAGATGAGCCATTACCACTGTAGCAAAAGGATTGCGATTCGACTCTAACGCCGACCACTCCTGCTGATAGTCTAGCAATTTCACCACGGGAAAGTTAAACAAAATTTCCGTTCCCCATAGCCGATAGCCGAACTGATTCGGACGCCAGCTTTTTCGCTCATCACCCAAAACCGCTAAACTAGCCACAGAACGGTTGTAACGGTCAAAAATGCGGTAATTATAAACATACATCCGTCTAGCAAAATCGCTCTCTTCCTGACTCTGGACTTCTATATGAATTAAAACCCAAGCTTCCTCGCCACCAATCCGATAAATTTTAACCAATTTATCGACGAGACGCCGCCCTAATTCCGCATCCCGTACCACTTGTTGCAATTCTTTATCCAAAAACTCAAAACCCCGTGTCCAATCTATTTCCCCATATATATCGGGAAAAAAGAAAAGGATAAACTCTTCAAAATAGGCTTCTAAGATATCTTTCCAAGGCGTATCAAACTCAGTCGAAGGTTCGATCATTTTTTCCCCCTCTCAATTCATCCCAGAAACCGGGTTCTGTATTTTCGTGACCAGGTTGAACCTGGTCACGAAATCCGGGAGGTAGAAACTCCCCTATTGCAATATCTCAGTTGCGCTTTAGGAATTGTAGATTGGGTTTCGTTACCTCAACCCAACCTACGAAAGTTTCTATCAACACTCTCAAAATCTCACTTCACAAGCATACAAACACGCATTTGGATCGCTATTTGCCACCATCAAACGAGAAGTCACAAATCGATCCATCCATTTTTCCAAATAAACTCGATTTGCTTGCTCCTCAGACGGATCTTTTGTATCAATCGGATAAGGTGCTAATCCCAAAATAGCCGCCGTCGTCACGCAAAACATCGACTTTTGGAAACTTACGCAAATCTGCACGCGCAAGTCATCTTCTCTACGGCGATTGCGATTATATAAATCGTGCAAGTAATCCGGGATAAAATGACGCATATCCTGCATTAACAATGTTGGTGGAATCCCAGCACCCCCAATCGGCAAAGGATCTGCATACAAAGCGCCATATTCAAATCGAGTTTGATCTGGCGGAATTTGATGAGCTTGAGCATTGAAGGAAACCGTGCCAAGAAAAGGCATTCCCCGGAAGAAAACTGCCTCCACATAAGGGACTGCTGTATCCATCAGGAAAGTTAAACCCACTGATTTGGGGATAATTTCATATTCCTTATCTCCAATTTCCACCGAGTAGGTAATTGGCAGATTAGCCGACTCCACCAAACCGTTTAAAATATGGTCTACTACCTGGGGAATCGATTTCATTTCATCTCGATCGTAGCGATCGGATAAAGTAAGGAATATGGGAGCCATCACCCGCCAGAATTGGCCTAACGCACTGTAATAAACTTGTTGGCGCACCTGTTCTAACAAAAATTCAGGAAACAGGCCATCTATGCCTCTAATTAGCCAGTTATCTTTAATTTTTGCCTCAATTGCTGCTCTGGCTCGTTGCCTAAATTCTTCCGAATCTAAATAAGTCTCCAAACCGCCGCCACCGTGCCACATCATCGTCTTCATGCAGTACTCGGCGTATTCAAAATTAATCCTATCGTGCCACAAGTGGCGCAGCAACTTCTCTTTTGAAACTTCACCGTTGAAGTATTTAAAAAAGGGAAACAGGACTAAAAATTGCTTTTCGGCAATGTAAAGGAGATTTGTATAATAATCTACCATTACTATACCGTAGCTTTTGAGAACCCCGACAACTTCTATTAGATTTTCGGGAGTATCAGGGAGTAGGGCATCCCCTGCTTTGAGCCGTTCGATGTATGGTGAAAGAATGTGAACAGATTTAGGACTTCGGATTTGGGATTTTAGCCGATCGGTATTCTCAACTTGTCCGGATTCTGCACTTGTCTTTGTCATTGCCATTACCTCCCAATCCAAAATCTAAATCTGAAATCTAAAACGGTTGACTGTTGGCTGTTAACTCTTGACTATTAAGCATCATAGTGGTAGTAGTTGTCTCACTCCAACGCACCATCCAGTTAGGTTGCAATCCCAGCATCACGATCAAAGCGGCTAAAATAATTGCCGGTGCGCGATCGCTCCACTGCACTTGCGGCAAATTCTCCACCTCTGGAGACAAACGTCCGAAAAACACGCGGTTAACCAAAAGCAAGAAATACACCGATGTTAACCCCGTTCCCACCATACAAAGCAGCGTTTGAGTCGGAAAAACTGCGAAACTGCCTCGAAACACCAAAAATTCGGAGATAAAACCCACCATACCAGGAAGACCGGCACTAGCCATCACGCCTAAAACCATGAGGCTACCAACCACAGGCAAACCGCGTTCCGGGTTAAGCAATCCTCGCAGTATGTCTATATCGCGAGTGCCAGTCTTTTTGTATACAACCCCTACCAGCAAAAACAGCAGCCCTGAAATTAAGCCGTGACTAACCATCTGAAAGACACTTGCCAGCAAGCTCAGCGGAGTTGCAGCTGCAGCTGCCAAAAGAATGAAGCCCATGTGACCGACAGAACTGTAGGCCACCATTTTTTTCATGTCTGTTTGCGCGATCGCATTGAACGACCCGTACAGCACACTTACCACCGCCCAAATAGCCAAACTGGGAGCCAGAATTTGCCACGCTTCTGGAAACAAACCCAAACCAAACCTGAGCAGACCGTAAGTTCCCAACTTCAACAATACCCCAGCCAGCAGCACCGAGATCGGCGTCGAAGCTTCTACGTGAGCATCCGGCAACCAAGTATGGAAAGGCACCAGAGGAATCTTGATCCCAAAACCCACCAAAAGAGCGCCCAGCAGCAAAAACTGGGTTGTCAAAGGTAAAGTATAATTCCGTAGCGGCTCGTAAGCAAAAGTAGAAGCACCGCTGAGTAAAACCAGCCCAAAGAAAGCTGCCAGAATTAGAATCCCAGAAATAGCCGTATAGATAAGAAACTTCGTTGCTGCGTAGCCCCGCCTTTTACCGCCCCAAATCGCAATCAGCAGATACAGCGGAATCAATTCCACCTCATAAAACAAGAAAAACAGCAGCAAATCCTGAGCTACAAACGCACCAGCAACGCTAGCATTCAACACTAACAGCAAAGCGTAATAAAAGCGGGGTCGCAGGATAGATTTATCAGTGCTGTAGATGGCAATACAGGTCAAAAGACCGTTTAAAACCAGCAAAGGCAAAGATAAACCATCAACCCCAAGGTAATAAGTCAAGCCCAAAGAATCTATCCAGGGTATGTACTCTGAGAACTGCTGGCTAGCAGTTCCTGGGTTAAACTGACTCGCCAGTACAAGCGACCAGACAAACACAGCACTGGCAACTATCAAACTCAACTGACGAGATGCCTTTGGCGTTATGGTTCCAGGCCAAAACCCCAGTAAAGCGGCACTTAAAATTGGCAACCAAATCAACGCGCTCAGCATAGGTAATTGGGGAAAAGGTAATTGAGGAAAAGGTAATTGGTCAACAAAAAACTACTGACTACTGACTACTGACTACTGACCACTGACAATTGACCACTGACCACTGACCACTGACCACTGACCACTGACCACTGACCACTGACTATTGACTATTGACTATTGACTCAAAGATAATCGCCAAAATTCCCCATCAAAAATTGTTTTGAACAATGATGGATCGAACAACCAGCTCATCAGAAACCCGAAAAAGCTTATTCCCAAGAGAATAATTAGTACATAGAACTGTGACTGACCCGAAGCGCTGTACTTCAAAGTCTGACCGCCGAAAATTGCGCCAAGGCCAACCAAGTTAACGAAACCATCCACCACATAGCGATCGATCCAAGCATTGATCGCAGAAAGGCGTTCGACTGCAAAAACTACAGTCACGCGGTAAATGCGATCGATATAAAAGTCATAACCCAACAAGTCCTGTATGAATCTCCAAGGCAGGAACAAAGACCTCGACCAAGCCTTGTGCAGATAAATGGTTGCCCCTAAGCCGCAGCCAACTAAACCCGATAAAACTAGCAGCAGCACAGCTTTTATGTTCACATATTCCCACTCGGGCAGCGGTGACCAGCTCTGCATTATCAAAGGCGTTAAAAGAGTCACCACCGTCAAACTCACCATCGGCACAGCCATCGGCCAGGGAACCTCTGGGGCGCGGCGAGTCTTAGGCTGCGGCTTACCCCAAAAAACCAAACGGAACACGCGAGTCAAATTCAAGGCTGTCAAAGCATTGACCAACAGCAAAACTGCCACTATCCAAGGATCGCTAACCCAAAATACCTCAACCCCTTGCCGCAAAGCCCAAAATCCTCCCAGAGGCAGCAGTCCCACCAACCCAGCGCTGCCAACCACAAAAGCAGTAGTCGTTGCTGGCATCCGAGACCACAGACCGCCCATTTCTGTCAAGTCTTGGTTATTGGTTGTCAGAATAATAGAGCCAACGCTCATGAACATCAACGCTTTGGCAATAGCATGGGCAAACAGCAACAGCAAGGCGAAACCCGTCCATTGCTGTCCAACGGCGATAAATACCAAACCCAAGTAAGCACTGGTGGAATGAGACAGGGCTCGCTTAATATCGATTTGGGCTAGTGCTACCAAAGAAGCGCCTATAGCCGTCATAGTGCCAATAACTACCAAAGCATTCAAAGCCACAGGCGAAACATTCAAGATAGGTTGGAGTTTAATCAGCACATAAGCGCCGCAACCCACCACCACCGAATTCCGCAAAAGCGAAGCTGGGTTCGGCCCTTCCATCGCTTCATCCAGCCAAAGATGCAGCGGAAATTGAGCGCATTTCCCAATCGGACAGGCAATTAAAGCCAAGCCCAACAAAGTTGCTACCGTGGGAGACAACTTGGCAGTCTCTGCCCAATCATATAAGTCTGGAAAGTTCAAACTTCCGGCTTGAGTTGCCAGCACCACCATCCCCATCAGCAGCAGCACGTCTCCCACCCGCTTGGTCAAAAAGGCATCTCGCGCTGCCGTCACCACCAGTGGCTGAGCATACCAAAATCCTACTAGCAAATAAGTGGAAAGCGTCAGCATTTCCAACAAAGCATAGCTGAGAAACAAAGAATTACTCAGCGCCAGACCGCTCATTGCGGCCTCAAAAAATCCCATCAGAGCAAAAAAGCGAGCTAATGCCCAGTCTTTTTCCATATATCCCAGCGCGAACAGCTGAGCTAGCAAGCTCAGCCCCGTCACCAACTCCATTGCCCCGACGCTCACCTGCGAGATTTCCACGGCAAAGGATAAATCTAAACCTGCTGCTTTTAGCCAGTGGAATACTAACTCAAATGACTCCCAATTCCAGGTGAGTCTGAAAACAATTGAGCCATGCAAAAACGCCAACACCGTCATCAACAAATTAAAGTAAGCCGCCGGTCGCGGGCCTGTGCGGCGGATCAGCCCCATTGACCACGGTAGGGTCAAAATTGCACCCACTAAGCCATATAGAGGCACCCACCAACTCGTTTCAAGTAGGAACTGAGTCATCGACATATCCTTAGAAATTGCATCAAATCAATCAGGTCAACCTCCATACCATAGGCAATGGTTTCTGTCAATCCAGGAGGCTTTGTTGAAGTTAAAACCGGAGGAATAATTTTTGTATATTATAGATTTCTACTCATCTTACCCCTATAAAGCTTTATATACTAGGCTTTAGGTCGCAAAAATCCTTAATAAATAGTCTGAATTTTTATTAAACAATAAAATTACTCGGTATCTTTACTTAAAGAACCGAGATTTATCAGTTTTTGCCAATATCTGATATATGGGGATTAGGAGTTCGGGAATTGTTAATTGCTCATTGCTCATGGTTCATTGCCATGCCCAAACTGACCCCCATGCCCAAACTGACCCCCAGCCACTATAAGTCTGGCTTAAGTAAAACTAATAAAGAAATTATAAAACATTTTGGCCTTGCCAGATCTTTTTACCAAATCCCTAGTATTGTTAAGTTATTTTAATAAGCTTAATTTAAAATCATCATTGTAATTAATATTGTCAAGGAACCCAGGCTTCTTTATTCTTAAATGTGGGAATGCTAAAGGCTTTTTCTTTAGCGAGCAGAATGGGCATTTCCGTCAAAAATTCCAGTAAAAGTACCTAATAGTACAATTACTTACGCCGATCCGGTAGGAGAATAAACAATGCCAATTGCTGTGGGAATGATTGAGACCAAAGGGTTTCCGGCTGTAGTAGAAGCAGCCGATGCTATGGTCAAAGCCGCCCGCGTCACTCTAGTAGGTTATGAGAAAATCGGCAGTGCCCGCGTGACGATAATTGTACGCGGCGATGTGTCGGAAGTACAAGCTTCGGTGGCAGCAGGAGTAGAAGCGGCCAAGCGGGTAAATGGAGGCGAAGTCTTATCTACTCACATAATTGCGCGTCCGCATGAGAATCTAGAATATGTGTTGCCGATACGTTACACCGAAGCTGTAGAACAGTTTCGTACCTAACGTAGGATGACGCATTAGGTTGTGCTACACAAATAGAACTTCCACTTCTTTTGATTTTTACGAACTTTATCAAGGATTAAAACAATGGCAATTGCAGTTGGCATGATAGAAACACTGGGCTTTCCTGCTGTCGTAGAAGCCGCAGATGCGATGGTTAAAGCCGCTCGCGTCACCCTCGTAGGCTATGAAAAAATCGGTAGCGGTCGCGTCACGGTGATTGTCCGGGGCGATGTCTCGGAAGTGCAAGCCTCGGTTTCAGCTGGGGTAGAATCTGTCAAGCGGGTAAATGGGGGTCAAGTATTGTCCACTCACATCATCGCTCGTCCTCACGAAAACCTAGAGTACGTACTGCCCATTCGTTATACCGAAGAAGTGCAGCAGTTCCGGGATAGCGTCAGCGGCATTCGCCCATACAACAGACCATAAAAATGCAAATTGCCAAAGTTCGCGGCACCGTTGTCAGTACCCACAAAGAGGCGAGTCTCAGAGGCGCAAAACTGCTCGTATTGCAATATATAGATGAAGAGGGACGCCTACTGCCAAACTACGAAGTGGCAGGAGACAATGTGGGTGCTGGGCTGGACGAGTGGGTACTGGTTACCCGTGGAAGTGCTGCCCGTCAAGTTTCTGGCAATGAAACACGCCCGCTCGATGCTTTGGTAGTGGCCATTATTGACACTGTAAGTATTGACAATCGCGTGCTTTACAGTAAAAAAGACCAAGACCGCTATTAGGTCATTAGGGAATTTGAGATTTGAGATTTGAGATTTGAGAGCTTTACTTTGGAATTGACCATTTTAAATCTGAAATTTTCAATTCTTTAATCTAAGATTTGAAATTCCCCGATGACTGATAATAACTGGCAAGCGTTCAGGGAGAGAGGAATTCGCAGATGGTACTCCGCAGCATTGCTGCACCGCCGACCCCTTGGTCGAAAAGTTTAGCTGAACCAAAGATTGATGAAACTGCTTATGTGCATCGCTCCTCCAGCGTTATTGGAGATGTTCGGATTAAAGCAAATGTTTTGATTGCCCCAGGAACTTTCGTCCGAGCCGATGAGGGAACTCCTTTCCACATTGGCGAAAGTACCAACCTTCAAGATGGCGTCGTTATTCACGGTTTGGAACAAGGTCGGGTGCTAGGAGATGACCGAAGTTCTTACTCGGTTTGGATTGGGAAGGATACTTCCATCACCCACATGGCGTTAATTCACGGCCCAGCTTATGTTGGGGATAATTGCTTTATTGGCTTTCGCTCGACGGTGTTTAATGCTCGTGTGGGGAATGGCTGTATTGTGATGATGCACGCGCTGATTCAGGATGTAGAGATTCCTCCGGGTAAGTATGTTGGTTCTGGTTCTATTATTACGAATCAGCAGCAGGCCGATCGCTTGCCAGATGTTCAGGAAGCAGATATGCAGTTCGCCCATCATGTGATCGGAATTAATGATGCTTTGCGAACAGGCTATCGCTGCGCGGATAACATCGGGTGCATAGCGGAAATACGCGATGAGTTAGATGACTCTCAAGTAAGCAATCGTTCAAGTAATGGTAACGGTCAGGTGAAAAATATGCGTTTAGGTTCAGAAGTAAGCGTTCAAGTACGCCAAATGCTGGCGCAAGGATATCGGATTGGTACAGAGCATTCGGATGAACGCCGGTTCCGCACCAGTTCTTGGCAAAGCGGGCCATCCATCCAAGCGACTAGAGAATCTGAAGCTGTAGCGGCTCTGGAAGCTTGTTTGGATGAATTCCCTGGAGAATACGTGCGTTTGATTGGGGTAGACCCGAAGGCTAAGCGGCGGGTTCTGGAGATGGTGATCCAACGGCCTGATGGCAAAGTTACCCAGAATATTAAAGCTCCTTCTATTAAATCTGGTAGCAGCGCCAACAGCAATTCGGTTGGTAGCAGCCAACTGGGGCCAGAAGTTGTGGAACAGGTGCGATCGCTTCTGACCAAAGGATATCGCATCGGTACGGAACACGCGGATAAGCGGCGGTTCCAGACGAGTTCTTGGCAGAGCTGCTCCCCCATCGATAGCGATCGCGTATCTGATGTAGTTCAGGCTCTGGAAGCTTGTATAGAAACCCATCCGGGAGAGTATATCCGCATGATTGGCATTGACACCAAGGCGAAGCGGCGGGTTCTCGAACTGCTGATCCAACGTCCCGATGGTAAGGTTTCTGAAAATGGTAAGGCTGCCCCAGCTCAAAAAGCTGAAAGCAAGATAGCTCAAGTGCAAAGTACTGGCTTGAATGCGGAAGTGCAAACACAGATACGTTCTTTGCTGGCTCAAGGGTATCGCATTGGCATGGAACACGCCGAGCCGCGTCGGTTCCGCACGGGATCTTGGCAAAGCTGTACGCCAGTTCAGTCAAGCAACCCGTCGGAAGTATTTGCCGCTCTGGAAAATTGCCTCAAAGAGCATCCCGAAGAATACGTGCGCTTGATTGGTATTGACACCAAAGCAAAGCGTCGCGTTCTGGAGCAAATCGTTCAACAGCCCAAGTAAGTCAACTGATTTCAGATTTCAGATTTCAGAAAACAAGAGTGAACTAGGCACGCGGCGCGTGAAGCGAAGCTATCGCGTCAGCGAATCGCACTCACAGGCGAACCATTAACCAAAAATATTCTCCAGTATCTGAATCTAAAATCTGAAATTCTCAGTGTTGAGGTTTAAGTTAAGAATGCAATTGCCGCCACTGCAACCGATCGCCAATATGCAACCTTACGTTAGTGGCGATGTCACTATCGACCAGAGTGCCGCGATCGCACCTGGAGTATTACTTATAGCAGATGCAAACAGCCGGATTGTCATCGCCGCCGGAGCTTGTATCGGCATGGGGTCAATTATTGACGCTCGCGAAGGCATCCTGGAAATCCACGCAGGAGCTGTCCTGGGTGCAGGCGTCTTAGTAGTAGGCAAGGGCAAAATTGGGGCAAACGCCTGCATTGGTTCGGCTACGACGATTTTCTTTCATTCGATTGAAGCTGGGCAAGTAGTGCCTAGCGGCTCTTTAATCGGAGACTCAAGTCGTCACATAATTGTCCCACTAACAGCATCCACCGCAACTAACTCGGCTTCTGCCTCAAAACAGAACAAAACAACGCTGCCTACGATCACGATCTTGCCTTGTACAGACAATGGACGGCAGGCGTCTATCCCAGACGACGATAAGTCTGCCTCCACCCTCAAGAATAAGCCTTCTAACCCCTACTCCCCAGAGGCGTCGAAGAGTAAAACTAGCAGCGAATCCGCTCCTACCCCAACTGGGCTTGATTCTCCGGCAGCTACTCCTGTTCAAGTTGCCCACGGACAAGCTCACTTGAATCGGCTTATGCTGACGCTTTTTCCCCATAATCAATCCTTAAAGCGCCCACTCCAAGACGGTAAGACTGATTAGTTGTTAGTTTTTAAGTGTTAGGCACTAAATTTTCTAAGGATTAACCGCTAACCACTAGCAACTAAAGCGAGGTTATATATGCAGGCCCAGCCGTCGAGTCAAGAACGAGAATTTAATGACACTGCTTTAGGTTTAGTATCAACTCGCAGTTTTCCGGCGATCGTTGGATGTGCTGACATGATGCTAAAGTCAGCTGGGGTAGTCCTAGTCGGGTATGAAAAAATTGGTGACGGTCATTGTACTGCGATCGTGCGGGGTGGGATTGCCGATGTCCGTTTGGCCGTCGAAGCAGGTGCCCAAACAGCACAGCAGTTTGGTGAATTGATTTCCAGCTCGATTATTCCCAGACCCCTAGCCAATTTGGAAGCCGTACTTCCTATAGGCTATCGTTTGTTCCAGCTATCTCAAAACCAGGGTAAGAGTAGCTTAAGCAATCAAGCTATTGGTCTTTTGGAAACGCGAGGGTTTCCAGCTATGGTCGGAGCAGCCGACGCCATGCTCAAAGCAGCTGAAGTGTTTTTATCATCCTATGAAAAAATTGGCGCGGGTTTGTGTACTGCCATCATCAGAGGTTCCGTAGCAAATGTCGCTGTGGCTGTTGAGGCGGGAATGTACGAAGCCGAACGCATTGGGGAATTGAACTCAGTTATGGTAATTCCTCGACCGTTGGATGACTTGGAGCAAACCCTGCCGGTAGCGAGTTGCTGGCTAGAGCAGCCCGAACCCCTGAATTTGCCCATAAGTGTCAAAGAAGTGGAAAAAGAGGTTGTCAAACTGCCCGATTTTGCAAAAATACCAGTTCCCTTACCACAAGAAATATCAGTTCCCTTACCACAAGAAATATCAGTTCCCTTACCACAAGAATAAAGAAAAATACGAAAAAGCGTTGCAGCTCGTGGACACGATCTTAGTGGGGATCTCCTCCCGTGTTTGCCAGATGGAATACACAGCTTTGTAATGGAAGAAGGACTCCTCTTAGTAAATCGTGACCGAGTTATGCAACGCTCTATCAAAGATGTCTTACGCTTTTGCCAGTAACACGATCGTAGCCTGAAGTTTTAATAAGTAAAAGTCCTTATTATTGATGGTTATGATAGATTATTATCTATAATTTAACCATTCCAGGAGTGTGACCCTTGAAGCACACTACACTGCACCAGTTGAAAGTATTTGAAGCCGCCGCTCGGCATAGTAGCTTTACCCGTGCGGCTGAGGAACTGTTTTTAACCCAACCTACTGTTTCTATGCAGGTGAAGCAGCTGGCGAAAGCAGTTGGTTTGCCCCTGTTTGAGCAGATAGGCAAGCGCCTGTATCTGACAGATGCGGGGCGGGAATTGTTGGCGACCTGCCGAGAGATTTTCGATCGCTTGGCTCACTTTGAAATGACAGTGGCAGACCTGAAAGGAGTGAAGGCAGGACAGTTACGGTTGGCTGTGATTACAACGGCTAAATATGTTGTGCCGCGTTTGTTGGGGCCGTTTTGCCAGCGTTATCCGGGAATTGATGTGTCGCTCCAGGTGACAAACCACGAAATCATTCTGGAACGGTTCTCGCAGAATCTTGACGATCTTTATATTATCAGCCAATTGCCAGATAATTCGGATGCGATCGTACACTCGTTTTTGGAAAATCCTTTAGTGGTGTTGGCACCCAGCAATCATCCGCTGGCTTTGCAGAAGAATATTCCCCTAGAAAGGCTTACTGGGGAACCTTTTATCATGCGGGAACCTGGGTCTGGTACGCGCCAAGCGGTGCAAAAATTATTTGAAATACACGGAATCAGCGTAAAAGTCAAGTTAGAATTGGGCAGTAATGAAGCGATTAAGCAAGCGATCGCAGGTGGTTTGGGAATATCGGTTTTATCTAGTCATACAATGGCTTTAGAAGGAATGACCAGCCATCTTACTATTTTAGATGTGGAAGGTTTTCCGATCGAACGGTATTGGTATGTGGCTTATCCATCCGGCAAACAATTGTCTGTTGTAGCCCGTACATTTTTCGACTATCTGATGGATGAAGGAAAGCAGGTTTTAGAGGAAACATCAGCTCAAAGTATTATGGGATTAGGGGCTAGGGACTAGGCTTCGACGTTCGACTGAGTTTCGACAAAGCTCAACTTCCGCGCTCAAGCCGAAGGCCGAACGGGGCTAGGATAAGAGGAAAGAGGGGGGATTTTAGATTTTAGATTTAAAATTTAAATTCAATCTGAAATCTAAAATTCCCCCCTAGCCCCTTCTTCAAATTTTGCATAAGCTTCATTGATTGCCTGCATAATATCTTTAGCATTAGCAGCTCGATTGATATCAGGATGATATTGCTTAATTAATCGACGATAAGCCAGTTTAACTTCTTCGGGAGAAGCTAACTTATCCACACACAAAATTGAGTACCATTCTCCAGATAAAACCGGGTTAGGTGCAGATTCAGTCGCCGGAACATATTGACGCCAAATCTTAATATTCGTGCCGTCACCGCCAGTAACTAGAGTCTTTCCATCAGGACTAAAAGCAATAGGATGACGCCCGGAAAGAGTGTGCAGAAGTTCTCCTGTGCTTAAGTTCCAAAGCTTAACGCCGTCCTTCCCTGCGCTGCCTAAAAGTTGTCTATTGGGACTAAAGACAACAGACCAAACCGCAGCTGAATGTCCGCTCAAAGTGCAGAGTAATTTGAGCGTATTGAGATTCCATAATTTAATTGTCGAGTCTTGACTTGCACTAGCCAGAATTTGACCGTTGTGACCGATCGCAACCGATGTTACCCAACCTGAATGTCCAATCAGAATGCGAGGCTCGTCCCAACTGTTTAAAGGCCAAATTCTGATAGTTTTATCCGCACTAGCGCTAGCTAGAATTTGACCGTCTGGACTGATGGCAATAGACCAAACTGTGTCTGTATGTCCGCGCAATGTGCGGGTTGACACCCATCTGGGAATATTCCAAATTTTGATAGTTTGGTCGGCACTTCCACTGGCAAGATTTTCGCCATCAGAGGTAAAGGCGACGGAGAAAATTGAGCTTGAATGTGCGTTGTTAGTTCCAGACCGACCCGAAAAGCTACGTACTGCATTTGTGTCCAGATTCCAGCAAGTAATTGTATTGTCGAAGTCGCCACTAACCAGAAAAGGCGTTCGCGGATTGAAGGCGACTGAAAAAACAGCGTTTAATAGCCCAAAAAAGGTGAAAATGCGTTTTCCGGTTTTCAGATCCCACAGACTGACTGTTCTGTCATCGCTACCGCTGGCAAGGATATTGCCTTGAGGATCGATCGCAACGGCATTCACCGATGCTGTGTGTTCTTTGAGAGTGTGTTCGCATTTCCAAGTCTGAGGAGGCTTAGCATTCATCGCAATTACAATGCAAACGGATTTGATATAAGTTAATATAGTTCCCGGAATTTTTCTTCTGGTGCGATCGCATCGGGTAATGGGTACGTAGTTGCGCTTTAGCGCTCAAAGAGGGCTAAAGCGCAACTACGTACCTACATCCAACTCGCTGCTACTTACAGCCATTTTCCCGCCCCACCGGAATTTCGATCGCAAACTCCGTCCCCTCGCCCGGTGCGGAAATGCACTTAAGCGAACCCTGATGTTTTTCTACCACAATCTGGTAGCTTATCGATAAACCCAACCCAGTTCCTTTACCTTCTGGTTTCGTGGTAAAAAAGGCGTCAAACAACTTCGATCGCACCGACTCCGCCATCCCTGGGCCATTGTCCTTGATGCGAATGACAACTTTGTCGCCATCGACAAACTCAGTGCGAATCCGAATCTCAGGATTTGGGATGAGAGATTTCTCCTCTACCCCTCTGTCCCTCTGCATTTCTGACTCTTCGATCGCGTCGATCGCATTTGCCAACAAATTCATGAACACCTGATTTAGTGGCCCAGCATAGCACTCTACCAGTGGCAAATCGCCGTACTCTTTAACGATCGCGATCGCCGGACATTCTGCCTTCGCTTTCAACCGATGCTGTAAAATCATCAAAGTACTTTCTAGCCCCGCGTGAATGTCAGTTGGCTTTTTCTGGGTATCAACTCGCGAGAAATTGCGTAACGACAGCATGATGTCGCGGATGCGATCGGTTCCCACTTTCATAGAAGACAGCAATTTGGGCAAATCTTCAATTAAGTATTCCAGTTCGATCGCTTCTATTTCATCTTCAATCTTTTGAGTTGGGTGGGGATATTCCTCCCCATAAAGATTCACAAGGTTTAGCAAATCTTGTACGTACTCGCTGGCATGATGCAGATTGCCAGAAATAAAACTAACCGGGTTATTCACTTCATGGGCGACACCCGCCACCAGTTGCCCCAAACTGGATATTTTCTCCGTCTGAACCAGTTGCGCTTGCGTTTGTTGCAGCTTGTGCAAAGATTGTTCTAATTGCAAAGCTTTTTCTCGCTCTCGCGCTTCCGATTCCTGCAAATTATTGTATATACTGGCATTTTCCAGAGAGATAGAAGCTTGAGCCGCTAACAATTTTAACACGCTACAGCGCTGCTGCGTAAAAGCTCCCACAGTCAAATTGTTTTCTAAATAAAGGATGCCGTTGAACTTGCCTTGATAGATCAGCGGCAAACCTAAAATTGACTTCGGTTGAATGTTGGCAATATAAGGGTCATTGGTGAAAATACCCTCAGAAGCAGGATTATTTAACACTAAAGTTTCATGAGTTCTTTCGATGTAGTTGATAATCGCAACAGGCAGATCCAGAGGACTTTTCAGCGGACCAGATGGCAGCACTATAACCTCGTCTTCTTCTATATTGCCCTCAGCTACCAGCAACAATTTATCTCCCTCTCCACCCTGGGAACGCAACAAAAGAAAAACTTTTCTCGCTCCAGCATTCTGCATAAGAATTTCCATCAAATTCTCCAGCAACTTGTCGAGAACGATTTCGCTAGAAATAGCTTGCGAGGCTTTCATTACCGTAACCAAATCCAGTAGTGCCGAATTTCCTCCCGTCGTTGAAGTTGTTGTCGTCAGAGTGAAATCGAGATCGGGGGTTTCTCGTTTCAGCAGCTGGAAGAAAAATTCAGGATATCTTTCTTCTAAATATTTTACTTTTGCTTTTGCTCCCCAGCGAGTATAGGCGTAGTAGGCATCAATCATGTATATGCGGGCAATTTTTTCTTTACCCCATCTTAGGTAAAATTTAGCTGCAAGTTCATGAGCTAAAGCTTCTTCATTAATGTACTCGTTTTCTTTAGCCAAGGATATAGCGCGATCGTATAAATCTGCCGCTTGCCAATTTTTACCTAATACTTGCGCCTTTTCAGCCTCCACAAGTTCGTACTTATGCTGATTATTCATTGGCGCACTATCCGCCCATAATTTCATCTTCTCCTGGTTTGCCTCTACTTGCTCCAGATATTTTTGTTGCTCGCTCCTATTGGCTTGCGGATAGTGACCCAGGAGAGCCAGTGAATAGTAGAAATTTAGAATAACTACCTGCATAAAACCAAATGCAGCGCCTGCTTGTTCATTCGCAAAAGCAACGTTCTTCAAAGCTCGCTCGAAATCGCCTAAAAGGTAAAGCAGAATTGTTTTAGCCACATAAAAAATAAACAGAACCGTACCGCTTTTAGCTTCAATCAAACGAGGCAACATTTCCGCTTCATCAAAACTCGAACCTATCAGCAAAGATCTATCTACAGATGCGCCTTCTAAATTCAAACCTAATTGTCTCCAGATTTGAGAAAAATGAGTTGGTATTTCTTGGTTAATTTTTATGCACAAATCAACGTATGCTGCTTGTTGCTGCACCGCCGATTCTAAGTTATCCTCAGTAAAAAATAAATAACTGCACAAATTCGCAGCGCAATAACCACCCCATTCAATATCTCCTATTTCCAACCCACTCTGTACCCCCTCCTGCAATGGAACAACACTATTTTTATTATGTTCTTTCCAACTTCTAATATTGGAATTAAACAAGTTGTAGACTTTAGCCTTAAGTTCTTTGGCATCAAACTTATCCAAAAGTTTTAAAGCAATGATACCGGCTTGATATCCAGCATCCAGCTTTCCGAACCCAACCAGCAACAAGCCATAAAAACCATAGGCGAAAGAAGATATTGCCGAATTGCCATATTCAAGGCAAAGATTGACCATTGTTATAATTAGTTGCGGAAAAATCTCTGGGTTCGCCATAAAAACAGGCGCACAGAGAATTTTCAAAATCTGCATAGCCGAGAGTTTATAGGGGTCGGTCATTGTCGGGATATTTTCTAAGTCTGCTAGGTTGGGCAAATCGACAACCAAATTGTTCTCAACATCTATTTCTAAAAGAGAAATGCCCAATGTAGACAAAACTTGCAGCCCTATATCGACAGCTTTTACCATCTCTAATTGAGCGATACAGAGTTGCATTTGTAGCTCGTACACCTTCACTCGATCGAGCAAAGTTGCAGCATTTTGCATGGCTATTTCAGCCAGAATAAGCGACCGTTCAAAGTTAATATTTAAATATTCCGCTTCTGCTGCTTCGATATGAAGAGTCAGAGTCAAGTCATAGTGACTTTGCCAGTTATCTCGCGGCTGAAGTTCCATTGCGACAGAAAAATACCTGACAGCAGCAGCATAAGCAGTTGACATCTTAGCCTTACGTCCTGCTATGAAGTTCAACTGAGCTAGTTCATTTTGTTCATTTCGATCGCTGATTAATTCCAATCCTAAATTTAACTGATTGACTATATCAAAAATTTTCTCTTCGCGTTCTCCTCGAAGGGTATTTCTTAACAGCAATTGTCCAATTTTTAAGTGTGTTGATTTTTTCTGGTCTTCGGGAATCAGAAAATAAGCGGCTTGTTGCACTCGGTCATGTAAAAATTTGTAGGAGATTTGGTATTGGGAATTACTTAGTCCGCCGTCAAAAGTTCCTATTCCCCAATCCCCAACCAAAGGTATTTTATAAGCTTGGGACAGGGGTAGAATTAGACCAGCTTGTAACGCCTCCCATAAATCGTTGGCAGTGTCTAAAAAAGATTTTTTATTCACAATAGCAAGAACATCTAAGTTAAATTGGTTGCCAATGCAAGCTCCTAATTTTAAAATTTCTTGTGTTGATTTAGATAGCTTTTGAATATTTCTTGCCACCAGTTCGACGACATTGTAATCCGTGATTCCAATTGCTTGAATTTGCTCGATGTCCCAAAGCCAGCGACCTTCAATAAACTCAAAGGTTAACAACTTTTCTTGGTACAGCGTTTTAAACATCTGGTTTAAAAAGAAGGGATTACCTTGAGTTTTGTTAAAAAGCAGATCTGCTAATAAAAATTGGCGACTGAGACGGTGCGTTTCGCTAAGGCATTCTATGGACTCTTGATTGGATAATGTTTCTGCTTCGCTGAGGGTATCTGCTACTAATTGGTTGATGTGAAATAAATTCAAAGGCTGGAGTATAATATTATTGACGATCGCACCACTTTGTTTAATTTTATCTATAGTTTGAATACTGGGATGAATTGGACTGACTTCGTTATCTCGATACGCGCCAATCATCAACAAATATTTGCTGTCGGCGTCAGTCATTAGTAATTGAATCAATTTCAAAGAGGCGGAATCTGCCCACTGTAAATCATCTAGAAATAAAACTAGAGGGTGTTCTTTTTGGGTGAATACCTGAATAAATTTTTGAAATAGCCGATTAAAGCGATTTTGGGATTCTGTTGGCCCAATAGTAGGCACTGCTGGCTGTTTGCCGACAATCAGTTCTACTTCGGGAATCACATCTATAATTACTTGCCCATTTTGACCAAATGCCTCTAAAAGCTTCTCTTTCCAAACAGCTATCTTTTCATAATTTTCTGTTAGCAGTTGCCGCATCAATTCCTGCAATGCTTGAATGAGGGCAGCATAAGGAATATTCCGCTTAAATTGATCGAATTTACCTGCAATAAAATAACCCCGTTGTCGTACAATCGGTTTATGAATTTCATTGACTACTGAAGTTTTGCCAATCCCGGAGTAACCGCTCACGAGCATCAGCTCGATTTTGAATTGAAAATTACCCGCTACTCGCTCAAAAGCTTCTAACAATTGGGCAACTTCTGCTTCGCGACCGTAAAGTTTTTGGGGAATGAGAAATTGACCGCATTTATCGAGTTTGCCAGGAATGAAGTTGACTATTTTTCCAGATGCCTGTAACTGAGCAAAACAGGTTCCCAAGTCAGCTTTTAGTCCGAGAGCGCTTTGATATCTGTCTTCTGCTGTTTTGGCTAATAATTTCGTTATAATGTCTGAAACTGCCTCTGGAATTTCTGGATTCAGTTGATGGGTGGAAACAGGTTTTTTGGCAATATGGCAGTAGACTAATTCCATCGGATCGGTGGAATTAAAAGGCAGTTGTCCGGTGAGTATTTCATAAAATGTGACGCCGAGAGAATAGAGGTCGGTGCGGTAGTCAAGCGATCGATTCATGCGTCCGGTTTGCTCTGGCGACATATATGCGAGGGTGCCTTCTAGCAAGTCGGGATTGCTGATGCTAGGATTCTCTCTGGACAGGCGTGTGGAAATGCTAAAGTCGATGATTTTGATTGATTGCGTTTTCGGATTAATCAGGATATTCTGGGGTTTTATATCTTTATGTATAATGTTATTTTGATGTAGCTCGGCTAGGGTTGAAGCTAGCTGAATGGCGATGCTCAAAAACGAATCAACTGGAATTTTTTGAGAGGTCATTAAGTCTTTGAGGCATTCTCCCTCGAAATAGTCCAATATCAGCGCCAGACCGTTCTTATATTTTTCTATACCATAAGTTTTGATAATTCCTTCTATATGCAAAGGTTGGAGTATTTTATATTCATGTCTTAATCGGGTAATTTCTTCCAGGGTAGGATACTCGGCTTTGAGGGTTTTGACGATCGCCTCTTTTCTATCCTCCCCCACGGCGCGATAAATAACTGTTCTGACTCCGCTGTGAATAACTTCGATAATCTGGTATCCTGGAAGAGCGTTAATCATTTTTCCTCCTCATTCTGGCTGGCTGGGGTTTGTAGTATATATAATATCGGCATTTTTACGGTTGAGTGCGATCGATCCGCCACCTAAAAAACGAATAAGAGCAGCGCTCAGTCTCTGTCTTTGGTCTGGATTCTGCAAATAGTACAGATTCGCCGAATTGACTGCTTTATCTAGTATGGCTTAAAATATTAAAAAAATATTAAAATTAGCCAAAAGTAAACATTACTTCTTCTATAATTTCGTCAATTTGGGAAATTAAGTTGGCTTCTCCTAGCTGAATAGGCGACAGATTCACGCTGATACTCAAATTACGTCCTACCACTAAGATAACTACGCAAATGCTGAGCCCTTACAGGCTCAAACCCGTTTTTTGTCCAAATGCTAAATATCAGCCGTTAGGCTGATATCGGGAGTGGGGTCAATTCGTCAAAAGCCCGGTCATTCATCCCACGCCTCCCTATAGGGTAGGATGTGGGGCTTCTGACCGTTCAAGCTAAAAACTTTTAAAGCTTTCATCAAGCTAGCGTAAAATCTTCGCTTTTCAGGGTGTTATGTGTTCTCTTAATGCTAAAACTGAGTTTAGTACTGGCAAGTACGAGGGCGGCAAAAAGCCTAGCTGGCGGTTAACTCCATACGTTTCCCGAACAGCATCGCAGATGCCAGTTAACAGACTGTCCTTTTTATACAGATGGACTTGGTCACCATATCTTTATAAATTTTCATACCTCAGAGGCGATCGCAATGCTTGAGCTAACATATAGCGAACCTACTCAATCTCAAAAGCAAACTATTCTAAAAACTCCCGCTGAAAATGTTGAGCAACGGCTAGAAGACTTGCAACGGGCCGATCGCTCTCTTTATAAAATGATGGGGATGGAAGTCTGGTCGATCGCTAAAACGATGGACGACCTGTATCCGGGTTTCTGGAATCAGTTTATGGCTAATCGTCGCGTTGCAATGAAGAACTTTATCGACCAAAAACAAACCGATCGCCCGCACAACGAGGAGCATCCTTTCATTTAAAGGTGGTACAATACACCTCGGCATTGCGAGGGGAATCTGTGAGCAGCTTTCAGGCATTGAAACAACCCATCCCCAAAATTAGTGTGGAGGATTTGGCCAATCGTCTAGCGGTTGGTAAGGAAGATCTACAGCTGGTGGATGTTCGAGAACCGCAAGAACTTGTCCTAGCCAGTTTGGAGGGTTTCGAGAATCTACCCTTGAGTGAATTTGCCGAGTGGTCTGGCGAGATCCAAACCCGCTTCGATCCCCACGCAGAGACGATCGTGATGTGCCACCACGGCATTCGTTCCGCCCAAATGTGTCAGTGGTTGATCGCTCAAGGATTCACCAATGTCAAAAATGTAACAGGTGGCATTGATGCCTACTCCAACCTAGTCGATCTTAAAATTCCCCGGTATTAATAACGGTAATTTTAGATTAAAGAATTGAAAATCTTCAATTCAAAAGTAAAGTTCTGAAATCTAAAATCTAAAATTTGAAATTCCCCCATCTCTCAATTCAAAAGTAAAGTTTTTAAATCTAAAATCCGAAATTTGAAATTAACCTATTATAGCAGTACTCAAGGAAGAAGGACATCCTAAAACGCCAGAACGAATTCACAGCAAGCATTTGAATGAGTGACTTTTGCTATACCAGTGGGTGAAGTGGCAGCGTTCTTTGCTATCCTGTACATACAACCGACTCAGGAGCCGCAGTTAGCCCCAAGGCACTGGTTGTTTTTGTTACAACTATCGTAAGAAAGATCTGGTATAAGGTGGATTCCCTATCTAAATCCCGGCAGTTTTTTTAAACCCGATTCAATTCGTCTTGCGCTCAAAACGTCTATGCAAATCCATCTTACCGATCGCCAGCAGCATATCCTTTGGGCAACGGTTCGTCACTATATTGCGACGGCAGAACCAGTGGGGTCGAAAGCCCTGCTAGAAGAGTACAGACTCACCGTCAGCCCAGCCACGATTCGCAATGCGATGAACGTTTTAGAAAAAGCTGGATTGCTGTATCAACCTCATACCTCCGCCGGACGGGTTCCCTCAGACTCTGGCTACCGAATTTATGTTGACCAGCTGATCGCGCCAGACGAAACCCTGGCACGTCAAGTAGAACAATTACTTGAAGATAGGCTAAAAAAGGAGGATTGGAGCTTTGAGGCACTCCTACAGGGTGCGGCTCAAATTCTCGCTACTGTGAGCGGGTACATTACCCTGATCACTATGCCCCAAACTCGTAACACTCAACTGCGGCATTTGCAATTGGTGCAGCTCGATCCCGGTCAGGTGATGCTGATTGTGGTGACAGATGGGTATGAAACGCAGTCGGTTTTGATGGAGTTACCTTCGCCAGTTGACGCCTCCGAACCGGATGCAGAAATTATAGAGCGAGAGTTGCAAATTTTATCTAACTTTTTGAATAGCCAGCTGCGGGGCCGATCGCTCTTGGAATTGGCAGCACTAAACTGGAGTCAGCTGGGTCAGGAATTTCAACGATATGCTGAATTCCTGAAAAATTTACTTGCAGAAGTGACCCGTCGCAGTCAACCGCAGGCTTCCACGCAAATACTGATTCGCGGCGTCGCCGAGATGTTGCGTCAGCCAGAATTTACCGAATTGCAGCAAGTCAAGACCCTGATTCACCTGCTAGAAGAAGAACAGGATCTGCTGTGGCCGTTAATTTTTGAATCACCAGAAGTGCAGATAATAGGCGGGATACCTCTGCCACAAGGTAAAAGGGCGACCGTGCGAATTGGTTCGGAAAATACTTTGGAACCTATACGCGCCTGTACGCTGATTTCTGCAACTTATCGACAGGGCGCGGTGGCGGTGGGAAGTGTAGGCGTTTTGGGGCCAACGCGGATGGTGTATGAAAATGCGATCGCCCTCGTTGAAGCCACCGCCGATTATCTCTCCGAAGCCTTGAGTTAACAATTCCCTATTCGGTTGAGCCTAGAAGTTACAACTATGAGCAGAAAAATTGCATTTTGGTTGCTGTGGATTGGGTTGGCTAGCTACGCCTTTCTACTCGCACCGCCTACCCAACCAGACACCTGGACTTTGATTAAAAATCTTTCTCTAGGCAAATTAGAAGGAATTAATCCCATAATTGTGTCCCTGTTCTATATCATGGGTGTTTGGCCGATAATATACAGTTGCCTGCTGTTCATCGACGGCAAAGAACAGAAGATCCCAGCATGGCCTTTTGCGGCGGGGTCTTTTGGAATAGGCGCATTTGCCCTGTTGCCCTATCTAGCTTTGCGCGAACCAAATCAAGAATTTACCGGGCAAAAAAATATCTTTCTAAAGGTATTAGATTCCCGCTTTACAGGTCTTTTAATTGGCTTGGCTACTGTCGGTTTAGTCGCCTATGGCGTACTAGCTGGAGATTGGGGAGATTTTATTCAACAGTGGCAAACCAGTAACTTTATTCATGTTATGAGCTTGGATTTTTGTACGCTTTGTCTATTGTTCCCCGTACTCCTGGGAGACGATATGGCGCGTCGAGGCGTCAAAAATAGGCAATTTTTCTGGGTTGTGTCCCTAATTCCTCTGTTTGGCCCAGTGTTATATCTTTGCTTGCGTCCTCAGCTGCCAGAATCCAGTGCAAGGCTGGCTTAATAAGCTGTTACCGCCACCGGACGATAACTTTACCAAAGATAGACGTAATTTACTGCGTTTCTAATTTTAATATTAGTGGGCAGAGTAGTGTGAAGTCATTGGTTAGATTATGAACAGAAAAGTAACATTGTTTTTGATATGGGTGCTATTTGTAAGCTATACCGTGTGGCTGGCTCCTCTCGATCGACCAGAGACATTGCCTTTGGTTCAAAAGCTATTAACGCTCCAGTGGGGCAAGCTTAACCCTATTATAGCCGTCCTATTCAGCTTGATGGGCGTTTGGCCGATGATTTATGCTTGCCTGATGTTCTTTGATGGCAGAATGCAAAAGTTTATGGCATGGCCTTATTTTTTAGGGTCAAACGGAACCGGAGTAATTTGTCTTTTACCTTATTTATTCCTGCGCGATCGCAATCAAGAATTCACCGGGCAAAAGGATTACTTGCTCAGAATTTTAGATAAGCGATCGACAGGCGTTGCTCTCCTTTTAAGTACGATCGCCTTATTTGTCTACGCAATAATTGGTGGAGATTGGGCAGATTACTTTCAACAGTTCCAAACCACGCCCTTTGTTCAGCTTATAAGTATTGATTTTTGCTTGATGTGTCTGGTATTTCCATTGACATCATTATTTGATGATGACATGGCGCGTCGGGGTATTAAAGATTCACAAAAGTTTTGGGCACTGGCGTTAGTTCCTTTGTTTGGGCCGCTTTTGTATCTTTGCCTGCGTCCGCCCATTCCAGCAATCACTCCAGAAACAGTCGAGAAGCTACAAATGATGTCTCTAACCAGCGCAGAACTATGAGCAAGTAGGGTAGGCAATGCCCACCCTACGGCTGAAAACTATGGATTAATTCGCAATGTTACGCGAACTGTGCCTTCTTCAGATTGGGGAGGTAGCCAAGTAGTAAGCGATCGCTTAATTCCATCCACCACCAGCGCCTCCTTCAAAATTGAGGCTTCCTCATCCAACATAATTCGCCCCACGCGACCTTTGCCTACCGTGAATTCAAAGACAATTTCGCCACTGAAACCCGAAGGCAAATTTACCAGTTGCAGATGTTGCGCGATCGCATTAATAGCTGCTTCATCCAATCCCGTCACGCTAACAACTTGCAACTTGGCGTTGTCAATTACTTCGTAATCGGCGATGATAATATCATCACCAAAATCGAAGTCGCAATCTTGGATTTCACTAAAGTTTGCATCTAGAGGCAAATATTCATCTAGAACTTCTGGCGATCGGGCCGACGGTTTTCGATCGAATTGGTATTCAATCAAGCCTTCCACCTTTGATATATCAGTATCTGGCATTTCAGAACCGAGTTCGCGAACCTGCTTCTGAGCTTGGTAAGCCTGCAAATATGTCAGATTCTGGCTGTCAATATTATCACGATGCTTTCTATCAGCCGCCGCATTAATTTCGGCTGACTTCACCATCTTTTCAACTTCATGTTTCGGCAAAGTTGTTGCACCAGTGATGGTGATAAATTGGTTTTTACCAGTCGCCAAGTCCTGTGCTGTCACCGTGAGAATACCGTTGACGTCAATATCGAAAGTCAGTTCAATTTGAGGAACGCCGCTCGGCGCGGGTGGAATTCCATCTAGACGGAATTTGCCTAAGCTCTTATTATCATTAGCCATCTCCCGTTCACCTTGCAGTATGTGGATTTCCACTCCTGTCTGATTATCCGCAGTAGTCGAGAAAACTAGCGACTTTTTAGTAGGAATAGTGGTATTGCGGGGGATAATTTTGGTCATCGCGCCGCCCAAAGTTTCCACACCCAGAGACAAAGGAGGTACGTCCAGCAGCAAGATGATGTCTTTCAATCCATCAAATGAGTTCCCTGGCGAAGCTAGAAAACTTCTCGTGTTTGCAAACTCATCATCATCTTCTTCTGAGAAACTGAATCCTAGTGCGTTTGGATTTGGTTGCAGACTGTTAAGTTGAAGCAGAGGAGAAGCAGCAGCAACTTGTCCGAAAATCCCCTCATAGCTAACTCCTTCTGGCATCTCAACTGGCACTTGCACGGATACTGATTTTCCTTCAGGATCGACCCGCACGTCATCGCTAACAGCAACAAAAGCCGTATATTGCGACAAAAGCTGATAAGTCAAAGCTGTCTCCGTAACCGCTTCTACCCCGCTGGTGGTTTCCACACCAAACATTTGCTTCATCAAATCTTTGATTCGCGCACGTCCCCAGAGTTGTGCGATCGCAGGATTACCATTTTCATCAAAATTGAGGTCAAACGTCTTTTCATAACGTTTGCCACCCGCAGCAATACCAATAACGTGCAGTTTTCCACCAGTCCGATCTTGTTTCCGTCCAAACAAAACTAGCGGCTGTTCCGCAAACAAATCGGGCGCTGTTGATGGGTATATCGCTGGCAATTCTCCAGTATTTTCCCAGCTGATTTCAATATTCGTCAGCACGGGATTGTTGATTTGCCGGAAGAACTTTTCTGCAACTTCCTGAGTCGGCTCATCCTGACGAACAACTTGGCTCGTTCCCCGTCCAATCTCTGCAATGCGATCGAGCAAAAACCGATTAACGGAACTGCCCACGCCGAAACTATAAAGGCGATTTCCCGGTTTCAGTTCCCGCTGAACTTCCGCCAGAATTTCATTGTCATTGCCGATATAGCCATCAGTTAACAGCACAATACTCCGCAATCGTCCCGCTGGTGCTGCTGGGTAATTCAGCACCGCACGAATGCCATTAAGTAAATAAGTACCGCCATCAGCTTGCAAGTCATTGATATAGTCGATCGCTTTGGCGCGATTTTGCGGTGTATTTGGCAACGGTGCTGGTGATAGCTGTGTTGTGATATCGGAAAAATCGATAATTGTGAATGTGTCGTCGGGATTTAACCCATTAATAAATCGCCGCATTAGTTCCTGAGATTTTTGCAGCGGGTCGCCAGATTGGGAACCGGAGGTATCCATCAGGAACACCACATCTTTTGGCACTATTTCATTTGTGCGATATTCTAATGCTGGAATGAGATAAATAGCGAAATGTCCGCCTCGGTCATCGGATTGAGTTAGCACAGTTGCTTGGGTGTTGTCGCCAGCAACTTGATAGCGGAGAATCAAATCTTTGTTGGGAATTGTGTCTTCTCCACCCAGTTTCACCCGCACGATTTGACCCCCCTCAGTCCCCCCGCCACGGGGGGAAGAAAGATCAGAATTTGTGTTTGTGTGTTCGATGCGAACTTGGTGAGAAGTTGAGTGGACATTTTGGATGGGAACACCCGCATCAATTTCGACGGTAACGCCAATATCATGCCCAGAACGAGTGCCAGGGGGTAGCACAGGAGCATTGAGCCGCGAAGCATCTGGAACCTCGTCTGTATCGCGGTTTAATGTCATTGGTGCTGTAGCTGTACCACCGCCAGAGATGTTAGTAGCGATCGGCGTACCGGGAATAAATCGCGGCCCAACTACCATTGGAAAGACAAATTCGTAGTCACCGCCCTCAAATTTTAGGCTCTCGGTATAGCGAATGGTGACATCAATTTCCTCACCAGGTTTGATGTTAGCAAGAGATTGGGTAAAGATATTATCCCGTTCTTGTTCTAATAATCCAGCAGTACGTCCTTGGCGTTTGGCTTCTTCGTAGATTTGTTTCGCTTCTTCGCGTTTTTTGATGTTACCTTTGATAATGCGATCGCCTATCTTAATTTCCATGTCATCCACCGCAGCTTCATCCGGCAATGGAAAAACATAGACAGCTTCCAAAGGTTCCGTAAACGGATTTTCAAAAGTTTGTGTCACCTCCACTCGCGACACATTCCCAGCAATTTTCGCCTGAACTTCCGTATGTTGTAAGGGAAATACTAGCTGTTGTCCGTCGGGAGATTGCACATACAAACCCCCGCCCGGATTGTTGGAGGGATTTACTGTAGTCCTGGTCATAAGCGGTAACCTCCGAGACTATAAAGTGTTAAATTCGCCCTGTCCAAAAAGAGGATGTCTTGGCAATTCACCACATCCTAGCCCTTTACAACTGATTATTACAGGAGAGGAAAAGTAGTATTAACCGTATAATATTTATACTCGTTGCGGATAAGTAGAGACACCCTGACGGTATACTGGATGTTAAAAGTAACACCCCTTATTTACTGTAGTCCCCTGCCTACAACCCATCGCGTTACCCTTTCTCGGAGAATTATTCTGCTTCCTTGATTAACGGTTAGATAGTTGCGGCTTATTCTGTAACGGGTATTACCATTAACAGCCTCATAGCGATCGCCCATATCAACCATTCCCGGAAGAGTGATACCGCCGCGCCCATTTTTCCCTCTACTTATATATGTCAAAGTACCGCCCTCAGTCGCGCAGATACGCACGGTGTAGTTTCTTGTTTCGGCAAGACGGAGTAGATATCTATTAGTTGGGCAGCCGTTGTTCCGAGCTTGGGCTATTTCGATAGGGCGACCATCAAACTTGATAGTTTCAGCACCGTTTGCAAAAGGTGTCAGGAACAAAGACATTGCTGCACTGAAAAAAAACAGTTTTAATGCCTGTTTGCAATTGAATTCAGGCTTTGGCTGAGATGTCATAGATAATCGAGCCTCATCTAATCGTAACTTGTAAATTGTAAGTTGCGTTTCCTCGCGTACCACCGACGACGATGCGATAGTCACCCCTGGCAGGCAATGTGCCAGTAAAGCTGGTCGCTTCTTGCTTGAGAGTTCGTCCGTTTGGCGCAATGATATCAAAAACAGCATTTTGCTCAGTAGACGTGATGCTGACTGTCATTGTCTGGCGTGCGCGAGCATTAACCAGATAAGTATCTCTGGTGCCTCGCACTACAGCATCTTCTACAGTAGCTGAGTTTGTTCCTCGCTCAAACTGAATGCGCTGTGTCCGACTCTGTTGAGCAATTAAGAATTGTGGGTTAGCCGTTGCTCTATTGCTGACGGTGGGTGTCTCGTTTGTGGCTATAGCATTTAGGTTAGGTGTCAAGAATAAAGACGCACTAACACCAACTAATGCTAGCTGGAATACCTGTTTGTAATTCAATTTATATGGCCTTAAAAGTCTCCTAAGATAATTTGGTTGATAGTAGATGCACTACCTGAAAACAAGCTTCCGGGTTAAAGCAAAAATTTGATGAATCGGATTCTATCCTTCATATTCACTGTCTATTGCAACATCGAGTGTTTCTTCATCCACTCGTATATACAGAACATTAGGACGACAACAAACTTGACAATCTTCAATATAAGATTGCTGTCCACCCGCACTCAGGTCAACAAATGTCACATTTGGTTCGCCGCAGTAGGCACAACTATACTCAGATGTTGTTTCCATTTAGTTAAATGTTTGGCTATGAATTTTTAATTTGTTGTTCGCATTCCCGTTTTGTCACATCATGGCGATAGCTAAACATATCCTTTAATCTAGCATTTACCCACCAACTCAAAAGAAGTTCGGCGATCGGCCCTCCAGGTAATTCATAAGCGATCGCATCTGTCAACCTGGTTTTCCCATTCTCTTGGGCGAACTCATGTCGATGCACCCAAGATTCCATAGGCCCAGCAATTTGTCGATCGCTAAATAGTCTGTATCTCTCGCATTCAGTATGACGCGCAACCCACCGCACGGGCAATGGCCCCAGGAAAATGCGAAATTCGGAAATAGCACCCACCTCAAGTCCACCTTCGCGGCGAACCACTTGCACGGGTTGCCAAGGTGGCGTGAGGATTTGGAGAATATCATGTCTTTCGTGAAAGTTCCAGACGACTTCCACGGGTGCATCAATTAGAGAGGAATGTTTGAAACTTACCATGATAGAAAATAGCCTTTGCAGCTTTAAGCTACAAAGGCTACATTATCATAATTTGGGCAGCATCATGTCCGCATTTTCCATCTGGATAGAAAAATCACGAATCAATTACGCGGATTACCCTTTCAACGATGCGCCTGCCATTTGGAAGCGCGATCGTCAGCTGATTCCTGTTCATATCGAGAGTGTAAGTGTAACGACCGTTTCTGGCAACGTATACATTTCTTCTGGGAGAAGATACACGCAGAAGGATGCTACCATTACCATTCTTAGAACGACCAACGTAGTATGTGCCGTTTCGCCTGTAACAAATTCCCGCATAATAATTGCGAGTTTCCACAGAGAAACCTTCCGCTATGTCGTTTAAGCAATCGTTAGGCGCAGCAGCCACTAGGATGGAGCGATCTTGCGAAGCCAAATCGCTATACACACCTGAGTCACTAGCGGTGGTTTGTGCCGCTTTTACTGATGGTGTCAAGAATAAAAGCGCTCCTACACCCACCAGCATCATTTTCAACGCCTGTTTTGGGAATACCATAATTTTACTTTCCTGTTTTGATGAAATTATTGTTTGTGCATATTACTATCGCACAACCAGTTTATGGGCAAGAATATATTCAATTGCCTGCTATTTATTTCTTCAATTAAAAGAAGGGCTTTTCCGTAAAAGTTCGGATAAAAAAAATCTATAGCGATCCTTTTAATTGAAAATATTTCACCAATTGGGATGAGGCGATATAAAAAAATCTGTGTTAAATTTTAATATTATTTTAAGCCCATAGAAACCGGGTTTCTTCAAGAAACCCGGTTTCTGAGTTTCACTGAATATCGAAAAACCCGTTCTCTCAAAGAAAACGGGTTGATAATAGTGTTGCTTGTTGCTTTATTATTTATCTCTACCTACTTAACCAGCGCGAGCCCTCTGAAAGCGAAAACGACTGCATTATCTTCTCCATGTCGCCCTTTCTCTGAGAATAACTCGGCCATTCCGAGTCAAGGTTAGCTCATTACGGGTAAGGGTGTAACGAGTATCCCCATTAACGGCTACAAATCGATCTCTGCTATAGCTTTGCAGAGGTAGCGTGATGCCACCCGTGGTTCCATTCTTGGCAAGACCGACGTAAGTATTGGGGAGATCTCCTCCACAAATATAGATCAGAAAGTTTTTTGTTTCGGCAGTGACGTACAAACTACCACCGCTGTTTTCTGGACAAGCGGACGCTTGAGCTAGGATGGTGTGAGAAGTTGATAAATTTGCCGTTGCTGGTGTGTTATCCTGGAAAGGATTAACCGTAACCGCTTTTGCCAAGGGTGCTAAGCACAAAGAAGCACCAACTGCGATCGCAAACAGCTTTAATCCTTGTTGATAATCTAGTTTAGCCTTGCTCGATTTCACGGTTTGATTTACTCCTGAATATTGGTATGTAGCTTTGCTGAATATTATACCTCTTACTTAAGCCAGTCATACAACTTTTAAGATGTGAGGTATATTCGCTTATTTACATTTCAACAAAGTTAGGATGCGATCGGTTCACCCATTTAAGGTATTTTAACAAAAAGTCTTCAGTTAAAATGAGATGTAGCCGTAGCTAAATGCTTTTCCAGCGTTGCCTGGGGAAGTGGCCCTTGCAAGTGACTCCAAGGCAATACTTGGTCTGTTGACCAGTCAGCATGAACGTAGTAACCTAACTCTGGTAGTTTTCCCCGTAATTCCTTAAAAGCACGGCGATAACTACCCAGAGAATCGCCATACTGCCTAGTTAATTCTAACAGATGGGATAAGCGGCGATCGCCCCTCGATAGCAGCGCCTGAATTACCGAATCCTTATAACTTTCCGGTCGAAACTCCATACCCTGCGGCTTCAATTGCTTCTCCAAAAATTTCAACCGCTTTTCTGCTTCGGGTTTCACCCCAAACCACTGAAAAGGCGTGTGCGCTTTCGGCACAAATGTGCTGCATCCTAGCGTCAAACGCAAACCAGGTGCAGCTTTTTTGATATCCCGCATCATCGCCACAGTTGCATCTAAATCCCCTGATTCCTCACCGGGAATCCCAACCATACCGTAAAGTTTCATTCCCTTTAATCCACCAGCTTTAGCATTCACCACAGCTTGGATAATCTCATCATTTAGGAGCTTTTTATTAACAATTTGCCGCAACCGTTCAGAACCGCTTTCAACAGCAATTGTGATTGAACGAGTATCGCGTTTTGCCAAAGTTTCTGCTAACTTTTTAGTTACGGTATTTGTCCGCACAGAAGCGATACTCAGACGAACATTATCATATTTTTCTTGACTTATATAATCCAGCAAATCTTCAAATTCTGGATGTTGAGTCACAGAAGCACCCAGCAATCCCAATCTGTCTGTGATTGCTAAACCTTTTTCAATAGCAGGAATCAAAGAATCTGCCAAACTTGCAGTGCGAAAAGGCAACGTTAGATAACTTGCCAAACAGAAGCGACACATCTCTGGACAACTGCGTACTACTTCCACCATATAGATATTTTCCCACGCCGCTTTCTCTGTTACGACAGTTGAAGCAGATAGAACATTGCCGCGATAAGTCTGCTTTTCTACAGTCTTGGGAATTTCTACATCTACTGGTTGAATTGATTTGATATCGCCAGTGACAGCCTGATAAGTCACTTCATACAAACTGGGCACATAAACGCCTGGAACTTGTGCCAACTTTCTCAGTTTAGTTTGCCTATCTGCATTTCGTACTTCTTTGTATACTTCAATAAAATTGCCCAGTAAGTTTTCGCCATCGCCTAGCAAAATAATGTCGAAAAAGTCGGCGAAAGGTTCTGGGTTGGCAGTCAGTACTGGGCCACCACCAAATATGAGCGGATCGTTGTTGTCACGAGTAGCCGAACGTAAAGGAATTTCTAGAAATTCCAACAAATTCAGGATATTTACATAATCCAGTTCCCAAGACATGGAAAATCCCACTAATTCAGGCTTTCTCGGTAGCGATTCGTGGGTATCGGTGAATAAACGGCTTATTTCAATATCTGGACACATTGCCAAAGTTGCCCATACGATTTGATAGCCGAGACTGGTGATACCAACGCTGTACTCGTTCGGGAAAGCAAAGATGGTGGGTATGGCGTCGCTGTTGGGCGTCGCTTTTGTAAACAGGAGGCGTTCGTCAGAAAATAGATCTTTAATCACGGGGAACTTTTAACGGGGAACAGCGAACAGGGAATGGGGAACAGAGAAAGAGGGAAAAGGGAAAGAGGGAAGATGGAAAAAACGATCTTTTTTCTTTTCTTCCCCCGTTCCCCGTTCCCTTTGTCTGTGAATAGTAGTGGTAACATTGGAAGAATTGCATTTCCCAACGCTAAAGCACGAGGGAATACAGGGCGTAGTAGTATGTCCGGTAAGGATCGCACCTTACAAAAGGGTTGTACCAGGCAAATGTGATATTTGTCTATAAAACCTCTAACTATACCATAACGTACAGTATTGCGCGCTCAAAGCAAGGAAGCACTTTACTGTACTCAGCACTAAAGCCGAAGCACTCAGCACTTTGCTATATGAGCGGAAAATTCGTACCGAGTACCTAAATCAGCATAAAGTTAACTAAAATCCGTATGAATGAATATCAACCAATTTCCCGGCTAAAAGATTTATCAGCCGATAACTGGACACAGAAACCAGAGCCACATAAAGCAGCTTTGGCATTCCAACGAATAAAATAAGCAAAAAACAAAGCCATTAATAGCTTGGCCTCTGTTGTGTGAGGGTTTAACGTGACAAAGTTTATTCCAAAACTCGAAGAAATTTCCACCAAGAGCAGTGGGTTTGAAACTGACGTAGAACCTACCTCTAGCAGGGATTCCAAGACAATTGAATGGGAACCTCCCTTTGAGATAAAAACCAGGGAACAGGTGGCTACAAGAACCCAAGAGCAAGAGATCGGAGGAGAATCTTCCCCTCTTATCTCCACTGAGTCAGAAACTCCTCCTGTGCAGCATTCTCCCCCCCAGAAACGTCCGGGTTTGGATCTCTGGGCAGCAGCGACGAAGCTAACGCTAGGAGTCAAGCAGGTTTCCACTCAAATTGCCACCAAAATACAGATTCCGGCAATAAAGAAGCCAGACCTAGAAAACTTCACCCGTAGAGTACAGGATTCGCGGTGGCTAGATCCAAAAAATCCCTTTTATCGCAGCCGTAAATTTTTGATTGGGGCGGGTCTTGGTGTCGGGGTTGGCGGTAGCGCTCTAGCACTAGGCGTGACATGGTGGAAAATAGACAGCAGTCTGCCCGACCCTGCCAATGTTCTCACCTTCGTGCGCGACGGCACCCTGACAATCAAAGCGGCAGATAACACAATTTTGCAACAAATCGGGCCAGCAACTCGCGAAAAGCTCAAACTCGAAGAAATGCCGCCCCAGTTGGTGCAAGCCTTCATTGCATCGGAAGACCGCCGCTTTTACCAGCATAAAGGTGTCGATTACCAGGGCATAGGCAGAGCGATCGTTTCCAATGCTATAGCGCACGACGTGGTAGAAGGAGGTAGCACCATCACCCAACAGCTGGCGCGGACAGTCTTCCTTACCCAAGAACGCAGCTTCTATCGCAAACTTCAAGAAGTCTTTCTGGCTCAGAAAATCGAGCAGAAGATGAGCAAAGACCAAATTCTCGATCGATATATGAATTTGGTCTATCTCGGCGAAGGTGCTTATGGAGTCGCAGATGCCGCCTGGGTATACTACAGCAAACCGCTCAAAGAACTGACACTGCCTGAAATTGCCACCATCGTCGGAGTAACGCCAGCTCCCAGCGTCTACTCGCCCCTAATCAATCCTAAAACAGCCGAGCAGCGTCGCAATATCGTATTGCAGCGAATGCAAGAAGCTGGTTTTATTACCGCAGACGAAGCCAAGAGTGCCTCTTCAGCGCCAATGGCACTCAAACCAGCGCCTCCCAAACGGCTTTCTACCGAAGCAGAATACTTTACCTCCTACATCCAGCAGGAATTAGCCAAGTACATCCCCCCAGATGCAATAGAAGCCGGAGGTTTGACCGTTGAGACAACCCTTGAGCAGAAGTGGCAGAAGACAGCAGAACAAACAGTCCAAGATGTACTGAAAACCTATAGCCGCAGTCAGCGGTTTGGGCAAGCTGCTTTAGTATCGATCGATCCCCGCAACGGCGAAGTCAAAGCGATGGTGGGGGGAACAGATTTTGACAAAACTCAATTCAATCGCGTCACCCAAGCCCAGCGTCAGCCAGGATCTACGTTTAAGGGGTTTGTGTATGCGACTGCTGTAGCAGCTGGCTTCTCCCCCTATCGAGGCTACCTAGACGCCCCCCTAACAGTTGACAACTATACACCCAAAAACTACGGCGGCGACAACGCAGGCTGGATCTCCATGAGAGATGCCCTAGCTAAGTCTATCAATGTAGTCGCCGTCAAAGTTTTACTTGATGTCGGATTTCAACCCGTCATCGACGTAGCTCACAAAATGGGCATCAAATCAGAACTCAAACCCACCTATTCCCTAGCTTTAGGAGCTTCCGAACTTAATCTCCTAGAACTGACAAACGCCTACGGCACCCTGGCTACCGGGGGTCTTTATGCAGAATCCCACGGTATTCGCCGGGTTCTCGACCAGAGGGGTAACGTTCTCTACCAAGCTAACTTTAAGCCCCAGCAAGCCATAGATTCAGATACAGCCTCCATCATGACGTGGATGCTGCGGGAAGTGGTCAACGGCGGTACTGGTCGTGCGGCTTACTTAAACGGGCGACCAGTTGCGGGTAAGACAGGCACCTCTGACCAAGCTCGCGACCTCTGGTTTATTGGTTACATTCCCCAAACGGTGACCGGAGTTTGGCTGGGTAACGACGATAATACCCCTACTTCGGGCAGCAGCGGCACAGCAGCCCTCACCTGGAACAAATTTATGGTCAAAGCGGTAGAGGGTATGCCTGTTGAGCAATTTGCCCAGCGACCGCAGAAACTGGAAGGTCGTAAAGCTGCGATCGCAGTCCAGCCTATCAAGCCGGAACGAATTTATTCCGCTAAAATTGCTAGAACTGCAAATAATGACGATCGACCTGCTCCCAGGAAAAGTCGCTTACGCAGCCAAGATAGCGATGACAAACCAGTTACCCGTCGCGTCCGCAGCCAAGAAGACTCAGACACTCCTCAACCACAACCCCGCAGACGTCGCTCTTACCAAACTTCACAAGCAACAAGCTCTGCCAACGATACCCCATCACCACGCCGCATTCGATCGGAAAGACCCCGGCGACGTTATACCCCCGATACCGACTCTGCACCAGCACAGCCAGTAAGGCGGTCAAAGCGTCGCTACTATACCCCCGATACCAACTCTGCGCCTTCAACACAGGATCGGGCCTCTAGCCGTCGTCGCACAGCGCAATACAGCGCTCCCTCAGAGCAGCCCCGTCGTCGCACCGTGCAATACAGCGCTCCCTCAGAGCAGCCCCGTCGTCGCACAGCGCAATACAGCGCTCCCTCAGAGCAGCCCCGTCGTCGCACCGCGCAATACAGCGCTCCCGCAGAGCAGCCCCGCCGTCGCACAGCGCAATACAGCGCTCCCGCAGAGCAGCCCCGTCGTCGCACAGCGCAATACAGCGCTCCCGCAGAGCAGCCCCGCCGTAAGCGGCGTTACTCGACCGCTTCGTCAACCTCCGCACAGCCTCAGTCCCAGCCACGCCGAGTCCGACGTGCCTCCTCGACAAGCTCTCGATCGGCCCAACGACGGGCACCCGCTCTTGCCAGTCCCTTACCAGCTTCAGCTCCCCCTAGCATCGAACTTAACAGTCACCAGTAACCAGGGGCTAGGGAAGAGGAGGGGGAGAGCGGGAGAAAATGTACATAATAATTCCCCCCACTCCCCCACTCCCCCACTCCCCCGCTCCTGAGATTGGTTTCAAACTTGGGGGGGATGGATAATTCTACTCATTTTTTCTACCCTGTAAACAGTGATTTATTCAGGAGTTGCCAAATGATGAGCATATTGATGGAAGCTGCTGCCAACGCTGCCAATACCCCTCAATTTCCCGTTTCCGTTACCGTCGTCTACGTTGTTGGTTTTATTGCCGCCGTGAGCATTGGCTCAATTGCCTGGTACAATTCCAAGCGCCCTGTCGGTTGGGAAGACAAAGAGCGTCCCACTATTGTGCCTGAAGTTAAAAAGGATGAAACACCCGGTGTAGGCACGCCCCAAGGCTAATTGGGAGATTTTAGATTTTAGATTTTAGATTTTATTTAAATCTGCAATCTAAAATCTGAAATCTGAAATTTCCAATTAGCTAATTGGAATGCTCCACCCAGCGGCGGTAGAGCTTTTGAATCCCTCCCAGTACGCGACTCTGAACAGGCTGGGATGACTCGTTGGCTGGGTCGAGTTGCTGTAACCTCGTCAGAAGTTTGGCTTCTTCGTTGGCGACATTGCCATCACTGTAAATTAAGGCGCTGATGGCTTCCATGAGGTTTTGGCACTCTTCAGAGGTGGGGTGCGAGCCTAAATACTGTTCCACCCACCGATAACACTCGTTCGGTTCCACAGACCGAAATTCATACAGCAAAGGTTTAATCTCCGGATCGTCTGCAACTCCCTTTTCCTTAGCCACCCTGTGCAGATATTCCCGTTCCTCTGGCTGAATTTTGCCATCAATCCAGGCAGCGCCGATGAGAATTTTGATGAGATTTTTGACGTTGGAGTTAGCTACCATTGGCTTTTCCCTGATTTTTTTTAATAGATTATCAATCTGACCGAGTATTCTACACTTTCCTTAGCCTCACCATAAAAAAACCGTCCATTATATGTCGGTGCGGCCATACTTTTATCCACCCATCAGATATTGTAAAGGCTGCTGCCGGTGAACTGGGATCTGGCGGTTCAATTTGCCAATTTGGGTGAGAGTCCAAAAATGTTTGAATCACATTTTCATTCTCCTGTGGATGCAGGGTGCAGGTTGAATAAACGAGGATGCCACCACACTTGACAAAAGTTTCGCCATGTGCAAGAAATTCACTTTGAAGAGTGGAAAGTTCTCGCACCGTCTCTGGTGTTTGTCGCCAACGGGCATCAGCGTGGCGGTGCAGAGTACCTAATCCTGAGCATGGCACATCGAGTAAAACTCTGTCAGCTGTGTTGGTAAATTGAGGCAGGTTGCGGCTATCGCCTGTGCAGATTTGGATGGATTTGAGGTTGAGTCGTTGGGCGTTTTGCTGGAGTTTTTTGAGGCGGGAGGAAGTGCGATCGCATCCCCACACTTTTCCATCATCTTTCATCAATTCTGCAATATGCGTTGTCTTTCCCCCTGGTGCCGCACAAGCATCAATTATTACTTCGCCCGGTTGCGGGTCGAGTAGATGTGCTACCATTTGGGCGCTACTGTCTTGCACCATCCACCAACCCTCGCTGAAACCGGGCAGATTTTGAATTGCACCAGTATTGCCAATGAATCTTAATGCTTGTGGCAAATGAGGAATACGCTTAACTAGAATACCAGCTGATTTTAACGCAGTTTCAACTTCTTCGATCGAAGTTCGCAGGGGATTTATCCGCAAGTCAATTGTCGGTGGTTGGTTCATCCATTCGCAAAGTTGTTCTGTTTCTGCTTCTCCCAGCTGTTCTAACCACAATTGCACAATCCAGTCGGGATAACTGTGCAAAATACCCAATTTTTCCGCTGGATTTTCCGGTAACTGTAGCGGTTCGACTGAATTTGCTGCCAAACGGATATATTGTCGCAATAAACCATTAACCACACCGCTGAGTCCTGAAAATCCGTTTTCTTTAGCTAGTTGAACAGTGGTATTAACAGCAGCTGAATCGGGAATATGGTTGAGATAACGAAGTTGATATAAACCTAAATGTAGAATTGTGCGTAAATCGGGTGGTTGTTGAGAAGCTTTCTTTTTTCCTAGTTGGTCGATGATAGCGTCGAGTGTTCTTTGCCTTCTCACACTACCATATAGTAATTCTGTCACCAATCGTCGATCGGCATCGTTAAGGTTAGACGATCGCAAAACGCGATCGAGTCCCACATCCGCAAATGCCCCTCGGCGAACGTCACGGAGAGCGAGAAATGCTACTTGACGGGGGTTTGGCAGATTCATGCTGGCAACTAATGATAACCATTCCGAAAGACGCGAAGCACAATCATAACTTACTGAGAGGAATTTGTAGAAATTCGGCAACGCATTTAGCCAAGCTAGAGCTGGTATTCGCATCCAGCAATTTATCGACAGTCAGGGTTATGTTTTCACCAGACGCCATCAGAAGGCTAATGCTGTAAGATTTGGAAGACTTAGGTTTGCCGGGTAAGTATAACTTTTTTTTGTGTTTTATCACTATAACCATTGCAATTTCACGAACCGAACATTCGATGACGTTACTTTCCAAACCTTGTACTTTTAAAAGCAGGCGATCGAGAGGTTTATTAAAATAACAATTCACCGATCCAATCTTCTCCGCCGCCGCCAAAAACCCAAATGCGATCGAGAGAAACCCAAGAATAGGACTTAAGAGAACAACTGATAAAACAACACCACGTCCATAAACTGCTGCAACTATTCCAAAGCATAGTAAAAAAGATCCTAGCCCTACACATAGGCATCCAATTATCAGTGCAGCACTTGTATCGGGATCTTGTTGGAGTATCAGCCTGGTTTTTGTTTGCTCCACAATTCTCATTCAACACCTCTAATATCGATTCCAGTTGTGTCTGAATCATTATGGCCGCAGAGGGGCAGAGGGGCAGAGGGGCAGAGGGGCAGAGGGGAAAAACGAACAATTCCGACGCCGACGGATTTGATATAACTCATGCTGCGACAAAGGAAATACTTTACGGAAGTCGTTCTTAAAATGCTAATTATATCTCTCTCATAGAGACATTGGACTCGACCTCGTGTTTGATGAAATCTGCGATCGCATTACCCTGCGTTAGATATTTTTAGTCGGTGTTTTCGCATCTGTCAAAGGGTAGATATTTAAGAATTTAAACCGCTGGCGCAGAAGAGGTGGAGCAAGAGGTGGAAGGGCCGATCGCTCTCCCACCTTTCCCCATCTTCCATCAGTCACGATTGAAGCACGAAGACACGAAAATAGTCGTCATTACTGCTTGTGTCAAGGGTTAAATTGATCGAGGAAAGTCTGTGCTGCTACAAGGGCAAATAGCCGCATCGCGATCGAGATTAAAAATTTTCGGCCTGAATCTCTATTAACTTTCACCGAATAATAACACCTTATCCGAAATATCCACCTCCAACTAAGCAAACCACTCCATCTATCTGTGTTCATCTGTGTTCATCTGTGGATATCTGTGGTAAAAAATCCCAAAAGCTTACTTTTCACTATCCGCTAATTCCATCGTTCACTGCATAACCTCTAACGGTATCGTAGTAAAAGCTATCTGTGGATAACAAAAGCAATTTATGACCATCTCAGTTGACTCCCCCAAGCACAAAAAAGCCAAAGCCTTAAAACCAGGTAGCCGTCGCCCTGCCAAAGAACTGTGCAGCGAATGCGGCCTTTGCGATACATACTACGTCCATTATGTCAAGGAAGCCTGCGCTTTCATCAATCAGCAGATAGCCGAACTGGAAGAGGAAATCCACGGGCGCAGTCGCAATCTCGATAACCCTGATGATTGGTATTTTGGCGTCAACCAAACTATGATGGCAGCACGTAAAACCGAGCCAATACCGGGCGCACAATGGACGGGAATTGTCAGCAGTATTGCCATTGAAATGCTGAATCGCGGTTTAGTTGAAGGTGTCGTCTGCGTCCAGAATACCAAAGAAGACCGCTTTCAACCAATGCCAATCATTGCCCGTACCCCAGAAGAAATTCTAGCCGCACGGGTGAATAAACCAACCCTTTCGCCTAATCTTTCCGTGCTAGAACAAATCGAAGAATCTGGCATGAAAAGACTGTTAGTAATTGGCGTCGGTTGTCAGATTCAAGCATTACGCGCAGTGGAAAAACAACTAGGTTTAGAAAAACTCTATGTTTTGGGTACTCCCTGTGTCGATAACGTCACCCGCGCTGGATTGCAAAAATTCTTAGATACCACCAGCAGGTCTCCAGAGACAGTAGTATATTACGAATTCATGCAAGATTTTCAAGTTCATTTCAAACATGAAGATGGTTCGCTTGAAAAAGTACCGTTTTTTGGACTTAATACCAAAGAACTAAAAGATGTATTTGCCCCTTCCTGCATGAGTTGTTTTGATTACGTCAATAGCTTGGCAGATTTAGTCGTCGGCTACATGGGCGCACCGTTTGGTTGGCAGTGGATTATGGTCAGAAATAATACCGGGCAAGAAATGCTGGACTTAGTGAAAAACCAGTTAGAAACTCAACCCGTAATGTCTCGAGGAGATAGACGAAACGCTGTCCAGCAAAGTATTCCCGCCTACGATAAAGGAGTAACTCTTCCCATGTGGGCAGCTAAATTAATGGGCGTGGTAATTGAAAAAATCGGCCCGAAAGGATTGGAATATGCCAAATTCTCCATTGATTCCCATTTCACCCGCAACTATTTATATGTGAAACGGCATCACCCAGAAAAATTAGAATCCCATGTGCCAGAATATGCCAAGCGAATAGTAGGGCAGTATAAATTGCCAGAATCTTAAATAAGAAACCCGGTTTCTTGGAGAAACCGGGTTTCTATATACCTTCTTCGTGTACTTCGCGCACGAAGATCGAACGTGGTTATAAAAATTAATATTTCCCAGACACCAACAAGTGTACAGATCAAAAACTGTCATCACATTAGGAAACATCGATCGATATTTTAGATACCTTGGAATAGAAGATGCCAACACCTAAAATTTCAGGAGGGCTGTTGCAATGTTCCTCAATGCTATGCGGCAGTTCAAACACGGAAGGTTCCTGGTTTGGATAGCGATTCTGAGCGCTACATCTGTTTTCGCACAAACCGCGAATTTCGGTAAAATTAGTCTAGCACCGGGCTTTGAGCCAGGAACTGCGATCGCCACAGGTTCCACAGGAGGATCTTTCTCCCTATCTTCTCTAGCCAATCGCGATCGCCATAATAACTTCTGTTTGGGATATAGCGGCAATCAAACTCCCGATCACATCATGACTTTGCAGCAAGACTTTCCCAAACTAAGCCTACAAGTAGATAGTGGCGATACCGCAACCACTTTGGTAATCAAAGGCCCAAACAGCACCATTCGCTGCGGCAGTGCGACCCTGCAAGACACAGACTGGAAAGCTGGTAACTACAGCATCTGGGTTGGTGCCAAAAACGAAGGGGTCAGAACCGACTACACCCTCTCCGTGCGGCAATAGCCAAAACCGATGGTAGTGTTGTCCGCACACAAAAAGGGCATTCAGGGCGTTAAGATCAAAAATGGCCTGCTTTGCCAAATTTGGTGACTACTCGTGCTAAACGCCCTGCTAGCTGATTTTCGCATCATCTTCGAGCGCGACCCTGCCGCTCGCAACTGGCTAGAAGTCTTATTTTGCTACCCCGGTTTGCAAGCGCTGATGTTTCATCGCTTTGCCCACTGGCTAAACTTATTGGGTATTCCCTTCATCCCCCGCTTCATATCCCACATAGCTCGTTTTTTGACAGGCATTGAAATACACCCAGGCGCAACGATCGGACAAGGGGTTTTTATTGACCACGGGATGGGTGTCGTAATTGGAGAAACCGCGATCGTGGGCGACTATGCTTTGATCTATCAAGGCGTCACCCTTGGCGGTACGGGCAAAGAAAGCGGCAAGCGCCACCCAACTTTAGGGGAAAATGTGGTAGTAGGAGCCGGTGCCAAAGTGCTGGGCAATATCCAAATTGGCAACAATGTTCGCATTGGTGCTGGATCGGTAGTGTTGCGCGATGTTCCTTCCGATTGCACCGTCGTCGGCATTCCCGGTAGAATTATCTATCGCTCTGGAGTGCGGGTTAATCCTCTGGAACACGGCAGTCTCCCGGACTCTGAAGCTCAAGTAATTCGCACTTTAGTCGATCGCATAGAATCCCTGGAACAACAACTGCAAGACCTCCAAGGTCAAGTTTCTTCAATACCATCTCGTATACCAGTTAGTGTGGCAGCAGCGATCGAAAGTTGCGAGCGGGCCTTGCTAAATTCAGATTCACGCGATCTCCATCTTCCCAGTTGTCGCATCCGAGATAAGGCAATTCAAGAATTCTTAGATGGTGCGGGAATCTAAACTCCAGGCAGTTACGACGTTCTTAATTCCACCAAACATAAGATTCTAGCCCCTTCTTCCCCTAGCCCCTAGCCCCTAACCCCTAGCTATATCTGTGGTAAAAAAATATCCCATTTAAGGATTAACAGATTCCGCAGACCAATTCCCATCCCCATCCACGCAATACAAACATCGATTTTGCGGTTCCCCCCGCAACTCTAAAATATCCACCTGTTCTGGTTCCAGCAATAATAAGCAAAAATGCGATAACGGTTGAATTGGATCTGGGGGTGGCGGGGCAAAAGCCTCAGCGTCCGCTCTAGGTTCGCCGGGATCGGGCCACGCAAATTGTAACCGAGCCCCGTCAGAAAGTTCTTGCCAACTAATCTGACGGCCTTTTTGCAAGGCGGGGTCGGGATGATTCTCTCGTACCAGAATCAGATTTCCTAAAATACGGAATTGTTCGCGAGTGTTGGGAAAATACCAGCAAGCTTCGGCCCACGACAAGCGATCGATTTCAAGGGCTTTCTGACTGCGGCTGTCAGTGATAAATTTTAGTCGATCGGTATCGTCTAGAAAGCCCCGGAAAACCACTGTACGGTTAGCAGGGCGTCCATCAACCCGGATGGTAGCCAGTTGCAAGTAACGGGCGTAGACAAGGCTGCGGTTGCGGTGGAGGGCGCGAGCGAGGTGCGATCGCCAAGGTGCAAAAGACATAAAGGATTTTAGATTTTAGATTTACTCAGCCTACAACCCAGGCATCCAGAATCCACTCCCATGCCCCATGCCCCTTTTGACTTTTGAATGAGTGACTTTTCTAGTCCCTAGCTATAGTGCATATTTCAGAAATTTTCAAGCTTTGACCCTATATCTGCGATCGCTTATAGTAGTCGATCTATCCAACTTTCTATCAGACTTGACCTATGGTTCGAGAACTTGACCGGGAACGCCAGACCACCCAGTTTCCCGAAACTGCACCTGCTGCTAATCCTGTGTTTTTCAGAACATACAGCCGCCGCACCGAGAAAGGGCGGGAGACTTGGGAGGAAGTATGCGATCGCACCGTCCAAGGCTTAACCAAACTGGGCCAACTCACCCCCGCAGAAACCGCCCTCATCCACCGGATGCAGCGCCAGCTAAAAACCCTCACCTCCGGTCGCTGGTTGTGGGTGGGAGGTAGCGAGTGGATCGAACAACCTCAAAACTTTTCCGGCGCATACAACTGTAGCAGTACAAACATCAGCGACTGGCGAGCCTTTGGCCTGCTGATGGATTTAGCTATGATGGGTTGCGGCACAGGTGCCGTCCTCGAACCCAAGTATATCAACCAACTCCCACCTATCCGCAATCGTCTCCATGTCAGCGTCCAAGATAAAATTGGTTTTACTCCAGCCGATCTACGCCGTGAAGAGACAGAAGTCAAAATAGAAGCAAACCGTGTCACCATCTACGTTGGCGACAGTCGTCAAGGCTGGGTCAAATCTTATCAAACTCTCCTAGAATTATCCACCGATGAACAATTCTCTGGAGAAGTTGAAGTATCAATAGATTTAAGCGATGTTCGTGCAGCCGGAGAACCTCTTAAAGGCTTTGGCGGAGTTGCCAACCCTGTAAAATTGGCAGAACTTTACGATCGTTGTGCATCAATTCTGAATAAAGCTTTAGGCAGACAATTAAATTCAGTCGAATGCTGTCTATTAATTGATGAAGCAGCAGTTACAATCGTTGCCGGAAATATTAGAAGGTCAGCAGGCATGAGGCAAGGCATTAGCGATGATGAACTATTCGCTAATGCTAAATCTAATCTATGGCAGCAGGATGCTAATGGCAACTGGCGTATCGATCCAGAACGAGATTCTCTGCGAATGGCAAACCATACTCGTGTATTTCACCACAAACCAACTCTTGAAGAGTGCATAGAAGCTGTTCGCAAACAATATTATTCTGGCGAGGGTGCCATACAATGGGCTGGTGAATCAGTTGCTAGAGCTAACTGCGATCTGCTACACACCCATGAGCTAAAAACTAATTTTTTGAAAGCTTACAGCGAAGGTAACGCTCAACAATGGTTGCACGAAAACTATCCTAATATTGCTCCCGATGAGCTAGAGCATCGTTTAGCTCGTGTCGGACTTAATCCGTGTGGTAAGTAACTTTGCCTCACGTTAAAAACCCCGCAAATACGGGGGATGCTGAAATGCTAATCCCGTGGTAATCAGAAGAATTAAAAAGCTTTTGGCACCGTAGAGCGTACCAGGTGAACCTTCTATTTTGAAGAATATAATCCTGGCAAGAGTGCGAGGCATCTGTAAAAAATATTAATCATATTTGCAGGTGAAAATGTACGCCGAGCTACAGAGAAATAGGAATCTGTAGAGCTAGAGGATAAAAAGCTTCTAGGGTAACAAAACTGGAAATCATCGGTTCTAACTTTCACTGTGTGAGTGGCGAAACCCTACTCATCACTAAAGATGGAATGCACGAAATAAAGGATGTTGTCGGCTCTGAAATTGAAATATGGAATGGTCAAAAATGGAGCCAAGTAACACCATTCAAAACAGGTAGTGACCGGAAACTGTATCGAGTGCGATTTGGAGATGGCTCTTACCTAGATGCAACAGAGTATCATCGATTTTTTGTGAAAGATCGCTTTGGTAAAGTGTACAAAGAAGTTCAAACAAAAGATTTGATGGATACCAGCCGATATGCAATTCACACAGAACCTTTTAAGATTCAGTATCAGGATGGTTTAAGTATCGATCCTGGTTACGCTTACACCTTGGGAGTAGCTGTAGGAGATGGGACTACTGACCAAAAGGATAATGCTAAAGTCAGGCTTTACGGCAAAAAGACAGCTTTATCCTTATCAGGAAATAAGTCACATGAACGAAACTATGACTATTCGCCTGCTTTTACAGATGTAACTGAATTAGGGTTTTCTGGACTATTTCTCAAAGCCTTAAAGACTAATCCAGAAGCGCTAAATGTCATTGCTAGTTGGAATCGTCAAGCAATTCTGCATTTTATTGCAGGTTTAGCTGATACAGATGGCTCAAATACATCAAGCAACGGTATCAGGATTTATATCTCTGATTACCAACGAGCCTACAGAGTACAGTTGCTATTGACAAAAGGCGGTATCCGCTCATCACTGAATCTTTTAGCTCATAAGGGATCGATAACTAACTATGGTATCAGAAGTCAGGATTTGTACTACTTACAAATTACTGAATGCGAGGAGATTCCTTGTCAACGTTTGGATGTCAGCAAAGGAACTGATGCTAAGTACAAAGGTAAATGGCAAGTCGTCAAAAGTGTTGAGGAGTTACCGGGGTTACATAATACTTACTGCTTCAATGAATCAGAGTACAATAAGGGAGTTTTTGGCAATACATTAACCGGCAATTGCAATCTTTCAGAGATACATCTCAACCAAATTGACCCGAAAAATTACAAAGAACAAGAGGAAGCTTTCACCGCTGGAGCTTTATCTGTAGCGGTTTTACTCAATCACCAATTTAGTGAACCACGCTATCAATACAGTCGGGAATTAGACCCAATTGTAGGCGTATCCTTCACAGGTTTATTCGACTTCTTTGTCAATGCTTTTGGTGTTGATTGGTTGGGCTGGTGGACAGAAGGACGCCCGGAAACTGCCCAAGGATTGGAGTTCAAACGGCAAGAGGAGGAGTATTTAAACCGCTGGCGAGAAACTGTGCATGGGGTAGTATGGGATTATTGCGATCGCCATAACATCAAACGCCCCAATCGCTGCACCACAGTTCAACCATCGGGGACAAAATCATTACTCACAGGTGCGTCTCCCGGATGGCATCCACCAAAAGCCCAACGATTTATCCGACGTATTACTTTCCGCAAAAATGACCCCGTAGCTTTAGCATGCATTGACTACGGTTACAATGTCATTCCATCTCAATCAGACAAAGATGAAAATGGGAATTTGCTAAATGACCCTTTCGATTCCCGATGTTCGGAATGGCTTGTCGAAATACCCGTTTCTGTAGATTGGGCTGACTTGCCGGGAGCTGATGAAATTGAGATCGGCAAATTTTCAGCCTTGGCACAAACCGACTTTTATATGCAGGTTCAAAAATTCTACGTGCGACACAACACAAGCGCCACGATTGAATTGCGGGAAAATGAGGTGGAAGCTTTAGGTACTCGGATTTATGAAGCGATCCGAGATGATGAAGGTTACATTTCTGCTGCACTTCTAGCGCGATTTGACTCGCTTCAAAGCTTCCCCCGCTTGCCATTTGAGCCGATCGCAAAACAGGAGTACGATCGATTGTTAAAAGAAGTGGAAATCCGCCGCAAGACCGATGATTTTCTTGCCGCCTTGATGCGTTATGATTCTGGCTATTTAACGGAAGCAGGGCCAGCCGGTTGCGATTCGGATAAATGTATGATGCCAGAACAAAAACCTGGTTCATAAGCAATTTTAAATCCCCAGATTAAATTCTGGGGATTTTTCTGTTGATCCTTACAATAGTTGATTGGTTGAAATATATGGTAGCTTCTTCAGTTCAACAGTATGCAAGTGAGATATTTACTCTCGCTTTTCAGACTAGCCCTAGAATCGGTTGTTTTAGTTTAACTCCTACCGTTCCTAAGGAGTTACGCAATAAGATTAGTTATCATTTGGGTAAATCATTAGAATTTACTATTATTTATCATGACTCTTTGTTTTGGGTCATGGGTCATCCTAACAATCAACCTCCGCAGAAATCTATTTGGCAAAATACCCTTAATGCTGTATGTGAAAAACTCAAAAAGGATTATGGTGACCACCATTATCAAATTGAGTGGTGTCCAGCAAAACCGCCATATCAACCAATTATTATGAGTGAATTAGTTGCTCAACTATTACGCGATAGTCATCCATTTGAGACTATTAATGTTTTAACTACTAAGTATATACAAGTTACCCGAACTTGTGATATGAAAGCCGAACCATTATCTTTATCGGGAGTAGAATATCCAGGAATATACTTTACTGTTAAAACTCAAGTAACTTCTTTATATAATCTAGCCGCCTTTTACAACCAACATCCTCAAAAGTCAAACCCAGAATTTCTAGTAGGCTTGGAAGTACAAGAAGAACGCGGGAGTGTTGGGACAATTGTTAAATTAGCAGGTATAGTTAAAGATAAGAGGGACGAATTTTTATTACGAGAAGATTTAAAACCAAACACTAAAGTAGCATGGAAAAATGCGCTTGATAATGAATTGGTAGTTACTATCAAGTATAACCGAGGGATCAAACAATATTATTATCCCATTAATGCCTTATTTCTTTACTTAAATGATACTAATAGTCAAAGTTTGGGCATTGATTACACTAAAATTAATGAGTCGCAAAAGATTAATTGTCCCAAGCGTCAACCATTGCTGAAGGGATTTGCAAATTCCGCCCAGAATTTTCTGGCAAATTATCAAATTAATTTAAATAGAGATAATGTAAGTCAGCATTATCAAGAATTATTTGTGGACTACCCCAACAAGGGTTTTAGCCAGACTAAACTACTTTTTGGCAATGGAGTAGTCAAAGCTAGTAATTACATTCTAGATGGTTTAAAAGAAGGAGGAGTCTATCAAAGAGCAGTTACGGATGATAATGTACTTCAAATAGGAGTACTACAATTATGTCAGGGAAACTTTGAATCTTTTATTGAACAACTGACAGATAAATTAGGAATTTATGGTTTTGCTAGTGAAATTAGTCACCATGTCACTGAAATCTTGTCTGGAAGCCATTTTGAGCAAAGAGCAATAGCTGAACAAACAGCAGTAAACTTAGCTAATGAAACTGATTTAGTACTAATATTTTTGCCCACATATGACCGAAGTCATGATGAAATTGAAGGTGGGAGTTTATATCATCGGTTAACCCAACGTTTACTAAGAATGCAAAAACCTAAACAGGTGATTTATCAAGACACCTTAACTCAAAACCCCAAATATTTCAAATATGTATTAAATCAAGTGGTTCCAGGCATTATTGCTAAACTAGGGAATACTCCTTACATTTTGGCAAATCCTTTAAAGATAGCAGATTGTTTTCTGGGATTAGATGTTTCCAGAAAGCCGAAAAAGAATTTACCTGGAAGCATGAATGCTTGTGCGAGTGTTTGCGTGTATGGTAACCAAGGACAGTTTATTGGTTATCAAGTAGAACCGGGAGTTATTGAAGGCGAAGAAATACCAGCTAATCTCCTAGAAAGTTGTTTAAGTAATCCCCTATTTAGAGGTAAAAGAATATTGATTTATCGAGATGGGTTATTTAGGGGAGATGAAATTAAACATTTACTTAACTGGAGTAGTACGCAGAACTCCAAACTAATTTTAGTAGAATGTCGAAAATCGGGAAATCCCCGTTTATACAAATGGAACAGTCAGAGTAAAAGAATTAGTCCTCCACCCCAAGCTCTTGGAATGCTGCTACCAAGGAATCAGTTAATCTTAGTAACTACAGAAGTGAGCGAAAAAATAGGTTTAGCAAAACCTATTAGATTAACAGTCAGACCGGAAGGAGAGTCAGCTGATATGGGATTGTTAATGCACGCTACTTTACGCTTGACACTACTACATTACGGTTCTCTTAGAAAACCGAGATTACCACTACCTCTGTATGGTGCTGATTTGTTATCATACCTAACTTTACAAGGAGTCTTGACCCACAATTTATATGGTAATTATCAATTTTGGTAAGGAAAATTTATAGTTTAAAATGGCTTTAGTAATATCGGGATAAATTTTGACAGGGTAAAGGGATAAAAAAAGCATGGATTACGCATCTTATCTCATCTGGTCAGAGTATGTACCCCAAGCGGGAAAAGAAGAATATCACTGTTATCTCAAGCAATATTGGAGTCGAATCAAAAAACGAGATCCCATAGTAAAACCTTTATTGGTTGACACGCCGCAGCAATTAGTGGGTAAATTATCACAGAGAGGAGTTTTTGAATTTCATCAACAACCAGACTTACTGATATCTGCTAATGGAGTGCAACGAGTAAGTGAGTTAATAGAACTAAGCCAGCAGCCAGCCGAGGTACAATTTAAGGTACAAGAAATACTTGTTAGATATCAAGAACAACCAGTTTTATTGGGGAAGCACATTTTATTATTCAATCCTGGTAATACTAATGAAATTCCAGACCCCATCATTGTTACACACGAGAGTTACCAATTTAAACTGTATGCTAACTTTGACTGCGTGTTACAAGAAGCAGATGATACTATTCACATTGTTGATTTGAAGACTGGTCATCACCTTCAACCTCACACGGGTTTATCCAATTATGATAATCGACAAGCTCACGTTTACTTGCTAGCTGCTAGTTACCTTTACCCTAACGCCAAGGCGATTGGGTCGTTCTATAACTTAGAAACTCAGCAATGGTCAAGCCAATATCATCAAACCCCATCACTATTAGCCAGAACAGCGGAAATGTTGGAAATAGTAGCAAAGAGACATCAACAAGATAAACGACAATTGGCATCTAACTCAGAGAATTTTCATAAAATTTTCCGTCCTCATCCGGGATTACCTTGTCAGTATTGCCAATTTACTTCAATTTGTACTTTTGCTGATTTAATCACTTAACTAATCCTCGCGATTGCTTAGTAAAAAAATAATCTGCTTGATGAGAGCTATACTACTGCTTTGACGCTCACACCTGTTTGACTCCACCCAAGCCCCGATCGCACGCTAGAATCCCAGTGGAATCGATCCCGATCAAATCCAGATCTGTTCCACCTCTAGCTCAAAGTAGCACTGTAAGGAGATTCCCAATGTTCCTCGATGAACTGACCCCCATCTTCAAAGAACTTACCCAGCACCCAGTCTCCTTTCTAGGCGGGTTTTTCTCTGGTATATTTCGACTCAACCTGACTGACGATCCCATCAAAAGCTGGCTAGACGAACAGGCTGGCGTTACTACCTCCACTTCCACTGGTAGTCAAGACAACAATGGCAAAAGCACTGGCCCGCAGTCTATTTCGATCGATTGACTGTGATTCAGGTTGAAAAAAGGGTCTGCCTTAAATTTGAGCAGACCCTTTGTTTTCCTTCCCGATCGCAAATTTGTATAAAACAAGACTGCAAAAAGCCCAGTAGCTTGTTTGACTTAGTTAGAAAGGGTTTCTGTAGTTCATGTAAAGTTCGATGGCAAAGAGAGAAAAAGCCTTCTTAAGATAGAAATGAGGACTGGTAGGCGTTGAAACTGTAGGGTCAGTGCCCAGAAAACTTGCCTCTAAAACAAAAGCGCCATTTGAGAAGGACAAACACAATGGCAGATGAGAATCGGCCTTTAGCTCAGGAACGCGCTCTGGATCGGGATTGTACAACTTTATCCCGTCACGTCTTGCAGCAACTCCAGAGCTTTTCGGCAGACGCACAAGACCTCAGCTCCCTGATGAATCGCATTGCACTCGCAGGGAAACTGATTTCTCGACATCTCAGCAGAGCAGGGATAATGGCAAACGTGCTGGGATTCACGGGGGAAGTCAACGTGCAGGGAGAGTCCGTCAAAAAGATGGATGTGTACGCCAATGATGTTTTTATCTCGGTATTCAAGCAGAGCGGCCTTGTTTGTCGCTTGGCGTCCGAGGAAATGGAAAAACCCTACTACATTCCAGAAAACTGCCCGATCGGACGTTATACTCTGCTTTACGATCCGATCGACGGATCGTCTAACATTGATAGCAATCTGAATGTAGGCTCCATCTTCTCTATTCGCCAGCAAGAAGGGGTTGATGAAGATGGGTCTGCACAAGACTTGCTGCAAAACGGTCGCAAGCAAATAGCAGCAGGCTATATACTTTATGGCCCAAGCACTATGCTGGTTTATTCGATCGGCAAGGGTGTCCATTCCTTCACCCTCGATCCCAGCTTGGGTGAATTTATCCTCTCTTCCGAAAACATCCAAATTCCACAACACGGCCCAATTTATAGCGTCAATGAAGGTAACTTTTGGCAGTGGGAGGAATCGATTCGCGATTACATCCGCTACGTTCATCGCCATGAAGGTTATACTGCCCGCTATGGCGGGGCGCTGGTAGGTGATTTCCACCGCATTCTGTTTCAGGGCGGGGTGTTTTTATATCCCGGTACGCTAAAACAACCTCAAGGGAAGTTACGCCTGCTCTATGAAGCGGCTCCTTTAGCCTTTTTAGCAGAGCAAGCGGGCGGTCGTGCCAGTACGGGAACTCAGGAAATTTTGGATGCGGTGCCTGATAAAATCCATGCCCGAACACCCCTGTTTATTGGCAGTAAAGACGATGTAGCCCTGGTGGAATCTTTCATCACGGAACGCATCAAAGAAGGGGCTAGGGGCTAGAAAAGTCAAAAGTCAAAAGTCAAAAGTCAAAAGTCAAAAGTCAAAAGTCAAAAGTCAAAAGTCAAAAGTCAAAAGTC